>NZ_JCAIJG010000153.1:0-13688 GCF_059735615.1 Desulfosporosinus sp. Tol-M2 | reverse complement strand
GGTGTAACAAGCCGGAAAATAGTTTGTTACACCCAACGTTTGTTTGGGTTGATCAGGTATCCGAGACGGGGGGATTAATTTGAATAAACATATCCTAATTGCCGATGATAATGACGGAATTCTGGAAATACTGAAATCCTATGTTTACAAGGAAGGATATACCCCGCTCATAGCTCATGACGGTGAAGAAGCCATGAAAATGTACTATGAATACTCCCCGGTACTATTGCTCCTGGATATTATGATGCCGAAAAAGGATGGCTTGACTGTATGCCGGGAAATTCGCCGTGTCTCTAATGTCCCAATTATTATCATTACAGCGCGAGGGGAGGATGCCGACCGAATTATGGGGCTGGATACCGGGGCCGATGACTATATAGTAAAACCCTTTAGTCCCGGTGAAGTAATGGCTAGAATTCGCGCTGTTTTACGGCGTATTGATTTGACGGAGGGACAGAAGAAAAATGTCCAGCATCCTGGCCTGGAAATAAATATTAGTGATTATGAAGTAAAGATTGACGGCAGCCCGGTTAATCTGACGAAGAAAGAAATTGAAATCTTCTGGCTTTTGGCAACAAACCCCGGCAAAGTATTTTCCCGTGACAATCTTCTCAATAGTGTTTGGGGCTATGACTTTTTTGGAGATTCCCGGACGGTCGACACACATATCAAACGGCTCAGGGCTAAAATTGAGAAGAGGGAATCATTCGGCTGGGATATAAAAACAATTTGGGGTGTCGGTTATAAATTTGAGGTAAAAAATGTTTAGAAAGCACATTGCCTTTAAACTAATAACTGGATATGTATTAATTGTCTTAATCTCCATGCTGGCTATCGGTATCTTTTTTATCCAGATGTTTCGCCAGTATACCTTTGAAAATACCGAGACTACCTTGCTATACAGGGCGCATAGTATAGCGGACATGATGCCGGATTACACGGAAAACAACGGGCCAATGCGGGGTTTCGGCAGCTTTATGCGTTTTCTTGATACGATGACGGAAGCCAAAGTTTGGATTACAGATAATCAGGGTAATCCCGCTCTGTTTTCCGGAATGGGTATTGGAATAGGTATGGGTAACCCGGCTCGCGCAATAAACAGTGAACCACTCCCTGATGCCGCCCAGGAAGTTATTGAACAGGTCCTTGCCGGTAAAGAAGCAGTGCATGAGAGTTTCAGCAGCTCATATAATGAGACAATTCTTACAGTCGGCGTACCTATTCCGGACGAAAACAAACAAATTAGCGGAGCAGTGCTTTTACTCGCTCCTGAAAAGGGTCTCACGGCAACTGTCAATAAGGCAAAAAGAATATTAGGCATCAGCCTTTTACTCGCCCTAATTCCGGCTCTCGGCTTAGGTATTTATTTCTCTCTTCTCTTTACCCGTCCGTTAAAAACAATGAATAGAACTGCTCTGGAGATGGCCCAGGGTAATTATGGGGTGCGCTCAGGGATTGCGCGTCCGGATGAACTGGGACAGCTTAGTAACTCCCTTGATTTATTAGCCACAAAGCTTGGCTCTACAATTAACCAGCTGTTTCAGGAAAAGGGTAAAATGAGCGATATTATTTCCAGTATATCAGAAGGGCTGATTGCTTTTGATTTGGATCTAAAACCCTTAAATGTTAACGCCGCTCTCTCTAAAATAATGAATAGACCTCTTCCTTATCCTGGGGATGAATTGAGTAAAGACCTTACGGAGTTAAATATAAATCAGGAGATACTTGGTGTCAGGCAGGATAAAAAGGTAGTTCAAGTCGTCAGGGACTGGCAGGACAAAAAACTCAAACTTACCCTTTCCCCGATCATCGATAATAGTGGTCAGATCACGGGTAGTGTCGCCCTGGTGCAGGATATCAGCGAGAGTGAACGATTGGAACAATTTCGGCAAGACTTTATCGCCAATGTATCCCATGAGTTTCGGACCCCGCTGACAGTATTCAAGGGTTCTTTAGAGGCCATTATGGATGGCCTGGTTGAACAGCCCTCAGATCTTCGCCGTTATTACGAACGAATGCTGGCAGAAACCCATAGTCTGGAGCGGCTCGTTACAGATTTACTGGAGCTTTCCCGGTTGCAATCCCATAAGATCTCACTGAACATTGAATCGGTTCATATACCAACTTTGCTGAAGGATACCGTGAATAGTCTGCAGACAATTGCGGATAAAAAGAATATTCACATTGCCTATCATCAGCTTGCTGAGCTCCCGCCGGTCCTTGGCGATTATGACCGGCTGAGACAGCTCTTCGTGATATTCCTGGATAATGCTATCAAATATTCGCCGGAGCATACAATGGTTACCGTCGAGGCAAGTGCCGGCCAAACATTAGATGTTGTCATATGTGATCAAGGTTATGGGATTGCCGAAGAAACATTGCCATATATTTGGGAGCGCTTTTATAAGGAAGATAAATCCCGAAAAAGTAATGGCACCGGACTCGGTTTGGCCATCGCCAAGCACTTAATTGAATTACACCATGGACAGGTTACCTTAAAAAGCTCGCTGGGTAAAGGTACTTCAGTTAAAGTAAGCTTACCGTACTCACAGCCAGGTATCTGAACAACCCTTAAACACTTTTATTAAAAAACCACGATTCAAACCTCCAGGAGAAGTTACATTTGTAAAAAAAGGGGCAAAAGAAAATGAACCGGGATTATCAATTGACAAATTCGATCTTAACCTCTTTCACATCCCATAAATGCTCTATCCTTTCCTTTGCTTCTTCTTTTATCGAAGCGGAAAATTGATGTTCCTCGGGCAAATCAATTACTATTCGAACAACTCCGTCTAGGGAGATGGATAAATATGGGTAAGGGAAATCAAACAAGTATTTCACTAAGTATATTGAAATGGTTTGGTTATATAATGGGTGGTTTAGCATCTGCTTTCTTTTTAATGTTCTTTCTTGGAGAAGGGTGCCGGATTTTATCAATAATGGAGTTCCTCCGGAGATGCAATTATTTATACCGTTGCTGTTTATTGCAATTGCGGGATGGGTTGTATAATTTATCATCGAGCAAATAAATTAATGGATCAATAATTTGAGTCATTTACCGCAACATTATTTATAGAAGGATTAGCGCTGCCGGAGAAGGTCCCTCGGCGACCTTCCAATGAGCTTCCCTCAGGATTGTTTGGCAGCCCTCCACAGAATAACCCCGGCTGGTTTGTTCCCGGACATCCCGTGGGTTGGAACCTTCCTCCGCCCATAATATACTAGCCCCTGCCAGAACCCCCATGCCGTTCGGTTCATGCGTACAGTTTAAGGGAACCAGATAGCCCATTGCCAGGCGAACAACTGCCAGAATCAGCGCCATCTCTGCTTCCGACACGATTCCCTCACAAGCGAGCACCGTACCTGGAATAGGGATACGCCGGGCGGCGCCGCTAAAGATTGGAGCCATATCCCGAGTGAGCAAAGTCATTTCCGTTAACTCCTCCACGCTATGTTCCCGTCCTACGGGTTCCACACACGTCGCTATCACCAAGCCTGCCTTCTGAGCTGCGCGGATTGTTCGCAAGCGGGTTTCTGGTTTAATAAGCGTAACTTTTCCTTCCCTTAAGCGGACTGCATGATAGATTCCCTGAAAACCGGCCTGGCGCAACCCCTCCGCACCTTCTCGTCCGAAATCCCCAGTATTGGCAAACAAGACCGCTTCCGGGCCCAGAGCTGCCCGCACCTCGCGCCCAATCTTCAGAAACTCGCCAAAATCAAAATTAGCCGTCATCATCAGATAAATTGCATTGGCCCCTGCCCGTTGAAAATGATCACACCGTTCAATAATTTCCTCCAACCCCAGCACCGTAGCAGTCTTGAAAATCCCGTGACAGGACGCAAAGGAGCAAAAGGCACAATTACGGGGACAGGGTCCGGTATTAATGCCCACCTGAGCATGCACCTCAGCTGCCCCCTGAGCCGCTTCTGCACTCACCGATCGAGCTGCATAGAGAATCATAAAATACTCTTCAGAGAGCACCGGAACACTGAATAACGCTTGGATTTCAAGTTTACTAAGTTCACCTCCGGCTACCGCCTTGTCTAAGCACTCTTTAAGCCGCGAATTCAAAACACCATCTCGCTTTCTTCGGTTTTAGTTTTTATAGTCGCCTAACTCATTTCAATCAGTAACCTAACTCTACACGCTTCAATAAATAACCGGCATAACGCCAAGCCATCGACTTTCCACTACTGTCCGTGGCCCAATCTGCCCAGGCTTTGAGATCCTGCCAACGGTCAATATCTTGCAGCTCCGGCAATAACGCTGTCCGCAGCTGATGTAGCCGGGCAGCCTGCAAGGTTTGCTCCAGTACTCGTCCACTTCCCCACGCGATTCCCCAAAAAAGAAAGGGTTCAGCGCTCTTTAAACCAATCAAGTAATACCCGCCATCTCTGGCGGGCCCTAACACGAGATTATGCTCCCGCAGTTCCGCGTAGGCCAGTTCCAAAAGGTTCTGGTCAATACCAGGGATATCCGAACCAATCAGAATCACTTGTTGAAATTCCGTCAGGCTCTCTTGCATAGCGCAAAGCATCCGTTCTCCCAAATCCCTGCCGTGTTGTCGGTAGAGGGTGAAATCTGACCAGTCCAGTTTCCCCAAACAGGTAAATTCTTCAGGCAGCGTATGAGGAAATGCGGAGCAAAAATCCTCCCTGGAACCCCCCGCGATATAAATCCTGGCAGGCATTCCGCAAGTACGCAACACTACCTGCAAGTCATAGAGACAGGCCCGGTGAAACAGAGCCGCTGCCTGTGCCCCGATTTTTTCCTGTAAGCGGCTCTTAGTTCTACCCGGCAGGGGTACTTTGCTCATTACTATGACACCCGTTGACATTCTTTTTCTCTCCCACCTGCTTGGTAAAAGCGCCTAATGTAGGGCAAAGGAAATCCTAGTGTAAAAAGCACTTTTACCCCCTGCATTTTCCAAAAAGTACGCCAAAGGCCGTTAGTCCTGAAGCGTCGGGTACTGGTGATAATCCGATCCTTTAAAACACAGGCTTTGACCCTCTGCCGTGCGCGGTGTGAAAACTCTAAATCCTCTAAAAAATTCCAGTCCGGGAATCCTCCCACACTGTCAAAAAAGGAACGCGTACAGTAAATTCCCTGATCACCGTAGCACATCGACAAATAACGGGCGCGCCAGTCGGATGCTTGGGCCAGGATTCGAAAAAACAAGGTATCTTCATCAAACTTCAGCCTGCAACAGCCCCACGGAGTTCCCTTGCTTACAGACTCTCTGATCTGGGCTACGGTCATTTCTTGCAGCTGGGAATCAGCATGCAAAAAAAGCAAAATATCCCCTGATGCAGCCTGTACGCCCGCATTTAGCTGGACACCCCGCCCCGGCTTACTTTGTACAGCCACGACCCCGCTTCGCCTGATCTGCTCAGTCGTACCATCCCGGCTCCCCCCATCAATAATAATGATTTCCAACTCGGGAATCCCTTTCAGGGATTTGATTAACCTGCCGATCGTTTCAGCTTCGTTAAGCGTAGGTATAATCACGGAGATTTTGGTCGGCCTTATTTCGGACATCTGCCCATACCTCCTCCTCCAATCGTGAGACCCCCACTTCTCCAAGTGGGGGTGGTCCTCCGTACTCTGCTTGGAGGGGGTAGACTCCGACTTCGCCGATAAGAGTTCCTTTTGGGTCGTGCGGCTTCGGCGAAAGCCTCTACTGGAGGCTTTCGTCACCGAAGTCTCGATGTTCAACTTTAGTTGAACGAGTTCACTCCTGTTCATGGAACCACGGAATCTCTGCGAAGACCCGATCCAAAGCAAGCTTTCCTTCTTCACCCAGGATAAAATCGGAAAAAGCCTGAGCAGGTCGGCGTGTATTTTGAGTCGAACGGATCACATACAGCAGACGTTTCATACTTAGATCTTTTAATCGCCTAACCGCCAGCGTTTTCCAAACTAAGGGACGGACAACAGCCCAAATTGAGACAATGGACAGCCCCAAACCCGCTTCAACAGCCGCTACTACCGCACCCGTGCTACCCAGTTCTAAATCTCCCTTTTTCTCCTCCAGCTTAACTCCGGTTTGAACCAACCAACCCTCGATCGTCTTCCGCGTCCCTGAGCCAATCTCGCGCCACACCATTTTTTCCCTGTAGAGATCTTCAGCCCGGATCTCCTCTACTTGCGCAAGCGGATGGTCCAAGGGCAGGATCAGGACGAGTTCGTCCTCCGCGCAAGGATAACATTCCAAGTGCCGCTCCTTCACTGAATTCCCAACTAACCCGAGATCCACTTTGTTCTCGAACACCAGGCGGGTAATCTGCTCAGTGTCCCCCATCTCTACTATTATGTCAACCTCCGGATAATTTCGGCTGAATTCCTTCAGGACAAGCGGCAGAATATACTGTCCAGGAATCGAACTCGCTCCGATACGCAATGAGCCTTGAACGGTTATGCTCATTTCAGCCAAAGCCATTTTCGCTTCATCCATCAAACGGAGCACTTCCAGCGCATAACGATAAAGGAGGCGGCCTTCTTCCGTGAGCACAGCTTCCCGAGCGGAACGATTAATCAGGGATTTCCTATAGTACTCCTCCAGGCTTTGGATATGCTTGGTTACGGCTGGCTGACTGAGGTGAAGGTCAAGCGCGGCCTTGCTAATACTTCCGCTTTGTTCCACCATGACCAATGTCCGTAAACGTGACAAATTCACATAATCAACACCCTTCAATGGAGTATGCGCTATTTAATATAATATTCCTCTATATATAGTATACCATTATGGAATAAGGTTATCTATATCGAGTAACATCTTTGACGCATATTTGTTTATTGAATATGCACCTTCTAATTCCAAATTGGTGGTCGTTCATAGTATTATTCGATTTTATGTAGTAAAATTGAAGGACAGGTCCTCCCATGTGGCAGGGGAATGGATTATGGAAGCAGGAAGCATTCCAAGACATTTAAATCATCCGCAACAATGGGGTCCAATATAAGGCGGGGTTTTGTTAGTTCAGTTATCGAAAACAAGGATAACAAAAAATGAAAGTGCTTCGGGTTGCTGGAAAATATGATGAGCAGGAAATTGAAGGGTGAAGGTATGAGCAAAAAGAGAAGGATCTTAGTCGTACTTATAGTAGTTATTCTTCTAGCCGGATCTGCACTTTCCGGTAACAATGTATCTCAATTAACCTATGCAGCAAAAGAAGCAGTTCAAAGCGAAGGGTCATCAGCAACATGGGCAGCTAATCAGGATATTAAGAGCCAGACAAGACAAATCAGATATTCCGGTGATGAAATGTTAAGAAAAAAGAGCGAGATAGTTGGCGTAATTGACGATGAAATAAGACAAATATTAAATGATATGGCAGAGATAATGTATACAAAACACGGTGAAGGGTTAGCGGCCCCGCAAATAGGAATATTAAAGAGATTGGTTGTTATAGATATTGGAGAAGGGCTTATTAAGTTAGTCAATCCAAAGATAATTAAGCAGGAAGGGGGTCAAAAAGTCAGAGAGAGATGTTTAAGTATTCCTAATACATTGGGTTTAGTAAAGAGACCGGCAAGGGTAGTGGTGCAAGCTTTAAATGAAAATGGCGAGGAGATTATTTTAACAGGTCAAGGAGATTTAGCAAAATCCTTTTGTCATGAAATAGATCATTTAGACGGTATCCTTTTCACGGATTTAGATATTGTATATATAAGGTAACACTATAACCAACCAGCGTGACATAGTCATATAGTGCAGAAAATAATAGCGGGATAATTTTTCACAAGCCGCGGCGCATCCAATAAAGTATATCCAAATATGGAATTATGAGTTAAGGATTGTTCAAGGGGAGAGTAAGTCTTCCCTTTTTGTTTACCGAGAATTTAATTAATTTCTCCATCACTGTAAAATGCACATCTTGAAACCTAAATTCCCGCGCCGCCTGTACTGGAGGAACGGGAGGAATCCAAACGGTAGAACTTTCGAAGATCTTTTCAACTTTTTGAAAAAAGGAAATGACGATATTTTAGCGAATTCTATACTAATACAGAGAAATACCACGGAATAATTTTGGGCCAAAGGAAGGATCAGCATGCAAACAAGATTGAATCTTTCCACGCATAAGACCGTTCTCATTGCTCTCTTGGCTTTTATTTTATTAACGGGTTTTACTGGGCCATTCTTGTACTACCAATACGAACTGCAGAAACAAGTCCGTTCTCAGACGGAATCGGATGCTCAGCAGTTACAGGAACAAAAGTCCCAGCAAGTCTCAGAAGATCAGCAAATTGAAGATACGGCTAATGCAAAAGCAGAGGCAAATGCTCAAGCAGAGGCCGTAAGCAAAGAGGATGATAATCAGGAAGCTGCGCAAGGATTGGTTCCTTATGATGGACCGATTGAGCATATCTTTTTCCATCCGCTGCTGGCTTATCCGTCCCGGACTTTTGATGGAGATGCGGATGCCAATGAATTTAATAAGTATTATGTGACGGTGAGCGAATTCAAAAAGATGATCAATCAAATCTATGCCAACAATTATATGCTGATTGATTTAAAGGCCTTGTATGAGGAGAAATTAGTGGACGGGAAAAAGGTCTTGGTGCATAAAGAGCTTAAGCTTCCTCCCGACAAGAAACCGCTTATCCTGTCAGTCGATGATGTTAATTACACGGATTACAAATCAACGAATGGGACAGTCAGCAAACTCATGCTGGATACGGAGGGCAATGTGGCGACTTATTCCGTATCCCCGAGCGGAGAAAAGGTTATCTCCCATGATAATGAGGTTATCCCGATTATTGACGCCTTTGTCGCTGAGCATCCCGACTTTTCCTTCCAGGGGGCCAAGGGGATACTGGCTTTTACCGGCTATTGCGGTGTTTTAGGTTATAAAACCAATAAATTGGATTCTCCCTCCTATCCGGAAGAACGGCAGTCTGCCTTAGCGATGATTGAACGACTTAAAGAAACCGGCTGGACGTTTGCCTCGCACGGCTATAGCCACCTGGATGCCCGGACGGATTCTTACCAAAATCTGGAGAAAGACACATTGCGTTGGGAAAAAGAAGTCGGATCACTTATCGGTCCAACCAATATCTATGTTTATCCTTTTGGCAGCTCGGTGTTGCCCGGGAATCCCAAATTCCAGTTTCTGCTCGATCAAGGGTTTAAGATTCTCTGCTCGGTGGGCCCCACGCCCTATCTAAAAGACACGGCCGATTATGTGATGATGGACAGGAGGCATATTGATGGGATCGCACTTTATGGCCAAGCAGCAATTCTGAAGAATCTTTTTGATGCCAAGTCGGTCATAGACCCAGTTCGGCCTCCGTTAAAGGCCTAAAGCTTTATATAAATTGAGCTTTACGTAATATCGCAATGGGAATCTAAGAAATGAAAAAGCAGCCCCTTTTAAGACTGCCTTTCCCATTCCCGGAAAAATGGATATTACCAAACCCTTCGTGCGGTTATATAGTGTTGTTCATAATAATCCAAGAGGTCTACTCTTGTGAAAATTCCATTGCTGGGTGTACATAAAATCAATCGGTGATCACCGGCATAAATACCAACCATGCCCGGGTTAGTGGAACCGGTAACATTGTTAAAGAAAACAAGATCACCTTTTTGCAGATTACTTTTAGAGACAGCTTTTCCGAGTTTCATTTGATCCTTTATGTTATTGGTACCCAAATCAATACCATTTTTCATAAAGATGTAATTCACTAATCCACCGTTTGTAAATGTCATAGAAGTTGCGTTATTGGTTGTTGAACTTATGGTGACTTTATCTTGTAAACCAAATGAGGTAGCTACGATTTTGTCACCTCTGGTAGCTGGATTTGCTGCTAAAAGGCTTGGTAATACCCTGCGTGCACTTTTATAGTAGTTTCTATAGTAGGATGTACTATTTAAATCAGAGATAACGACATTCAGCTTGCTGCTGGCCATGTGAATGATTTTATTATCTCCAATATATAAACCGACGTGGTTAGTTGGATCACTATCTGCAGGGGTACTGTCAAAGAAAACAAGGTCGCCTTTTTGTAATTGGTCTTTCGGAACAAAATATCCTTGTTGGATCATATTGTTTTCATCTGAAGTTGCTAAATCTACACCATTATATTCGAAAATATAATTTATAAAAGATGCACATCGGAATTTATAAGGGTATGTTGTACTTACCTCAGCACTACTTGTAGCATATGTGGCTCTGCCAATAAAGTATTTGGCTGTTTGAATGATCCTATCCGCTTTTGCATTAACAGCAAGTTGGTTGTTGTAAGGATTAACAATTGCTGTTGTTGCAGCATCAACTTTTCCTATATTTACGGTAAGACATAAAAGATTGACTATAACTATTAGCAAGATCGAATTAATAATTGGCTTCTTTTTCAATTTATTTCCTCCCCTGATTTCTTCTTTGTTTTTCCTCCTTTGCTAGACTTTTAAAAAACTATGCGACAAGTATAACACCTAACAACTGCAATTTAAACTTTAAGTTGTTGGCATTTTTTACTCACATTACCTTTACAGGGGATAAAATGAAAAGAAGTAAACTATTGGGCTATGTCATAAATTCCACTAAGCTCGTGCTCTATCGCATGTGAGCCCCAATCACCGACTCTTCCGGTACTTAATAAATCGTTGTGGGCCAATGTGCCTGCCCACATGATCTCTGCTCTTGCCTCATAATTTTCCGGCTCGCTTAAAGCAAGCGGGGTATTATTGTATTAGTTATAACTAAACTGCTGCGCGCTGGCTTCCTTTACCTCCAATTTTACATTAATGATCTAGTTTTTTGCTAAGAGATTCCACTTTCCTTTAGTGGGATGGTGACTTATGCAGTATAAGAGGGAAAAGGAAGTTAATATAGATTAGGTAGTTAATTTACTGATCAATACTGGAATCTATCATGGAGGCTTTTCCTCGTTCCACTAGATTTCTATGATTATTGAAATAGAGGTGACAAAAATGGAGTACAAGCAACGGGAGTATCCTTTGTTTTCGGCATGTGGATTAAATTGTGGACTATGTCCCCGTTATCATACAGATGGAATATCTAAGTGTCCCGGATGTGCAGGAGAAGATTTTTCATCGAAACATCCTACCTGTGGTATTTTATCTTGTAGCCAACGACATGGAATTGAATATTGCTATCTGTGTGATGAATATCCCTGCAAGAAATTTGAAGGCGGTGACAATTCAGACTCCTTTATTACTTATAAGAATCAATTAACGGATTTTAATAAGGCTAAAAACATTGGATTAGCAGCTTATGAGGCTGAACTGAACATCAAAGTCGAATTACTGAAAGGCATGTTAATGGATTATAATGATGGGCGACGAAAGAGCTTTTTTTGTACCGCCGTTAATCTGTTAGACCTACAAGACTTAAAGAGTGTTATCGAGCAAACTAAAGATGCAATAAAACCCGATGATACATTAAAAGAAAAGTCCGCAACAGTAGTGCGACTATTGCAAACTATGGCGGAGAAGCGAGAGATCTCATTACAATTGCGCAAAAAGCCCAAGTCTTAGCAAAGCAAAGTCAGGTTGCTTGGGTAAATCACTATGAGTTAGACTTGTTTGACTTCGCCCCGGCAGGAGATTCCACTTGTGGAAAAGCTAAAGGCAGTCATTATATAGGGTAGCGCATGCATAAAGACATATATTATTTTCTATCCCACTCATTAATAATCACATTCCCCTCATAGTGCCCTTTCTCCAGCTGATGGCGGGCTTTGCGGTTTGCTACACTGTCAAAGATGATGGAAAAATCATAATCTTCGGGGTAGAGTTCGTTGGCGGCTATCCGTAATTTCAGTCGCTTATGGTTAATAAGTTTTTTCTTTCCCTTTATCTGCACCCCAATTTCGCCCTTATCGTTGGCGCGGGCGTAGACAATACCGGTTTCCTTTTGGGGATAGACAATTACGCTGTCGCCAAGATTAAACTTCTCGCTGCGAGGCTGCACTTTGGGTTTTTGTTTTTCTTGTTTGACAATCTGCGGTACTTGAGCGGCCTGAGCCGGATCAGGATTCCTATGTTGGATCGCATCCCCGGATTGTAGAGTTGAATTCCCGTAGGCGGCTTCGTGAGCGCGGCGAAGCATATGCTGTTGCATACCCAGCCTTTCGGCAATATACAGCGCGCAACTTTCCCCAGCCTCACCAATTTCGAGTCGGTAGAGCGGCAAAAGACTCTCTTTGTCAAATGCCATGCGGGCATTGACAAGACCGGGCTTATTGGCCGCGTATTCTTTGATTTCCGCGTAATGGGTTGTCACAACAAACAGGCACTTTTTAGCGTTCAGCTCATCTAAGATCGCAATTGCCAGCCCCATTCCTTCGGCCGGGTCAGTTCCGGAGCCCAGTTCGTCGAGAAGGACAAGGGATTCATGATTTGCCTGCCTTAGGATCTCGATAATGCTCTTCATGTGAGCTGAAAAAGTAGACAGATTTTCTGTGATACTCTGTCCGTCGCCAATATCGCACAACACCAGATTGTGCAGGCAAAAAATACTATTTTCATCTGCGGGAACATGCAATCCGCTCTGGGCCATAAGAGATAGGAGCCCTACAGTTTTTAAGGCCACGGTCTTGCCCCCCGTATTTGGGCCGGTAATAACGACGCCATTTATTTTTTTGCCGACTTCAAAATTCAAAGGTACGGCGGTATCGAGATTGAGCAAGGGATGTCTGGCGTTAAGCATACGGATTTCTCTTTCGGTATTTATGCTGACGGACGATGCTTTCATAGATAAACCGAGCTTACCCTTGGCAAAGAGAAAATCCAGGGTTTCCATCGTCTCGATGTTTTGCTTAATAGCCGGAAGATTATCGCAAATAAGAGCCGTCAGGGAGTACAGGATCCGCCTGACTTCGCTGTCTTCTTCAATTTGCAGAGTGGACAGCTCCGCTTGCAGCCTGCCCACAGATACCGGCTCAATAAAGCAGGTCCCACCGGTTTGCGACAGGTCGATAACCGAACCGGCGACAGCGTTCTTGTGTTGACGCTTAACTGGCAAAGTATAGTGTCCGTTTCTTAATGACACAAAACTCTCTGAAAACCAGGTTTTGTTTTTCCTGAGCAGGGCAGCAAGCTTTGCTTTGATCTGCTCAGTCGTGACATCGATTTGGTGTCGAATATCGGCAAGCCGCGCCGACGCCTTATCAGCAACAATACCGTTTCGGATGCAGCGGTCGATCTCATTTGTAAGCTCTGCTAATTTGTTTATTGATTCACCGTACCAGGCGATGTTTGTATCTGTGGACTTAGCTTTCTCCAGGAAAGTTTTCATTCTTCGGCAGGATACAAGGAAGGACGCTGCATGGGCAATCTGTTCAGGCAGCAGCATTGCATTAATGGCTATCAGGTCAATGACCTTCTGCAGATCCGTCATTGAAGGAAGCGGCGGGGTTCCAATTTGTTCAAGAATTCGTTTGGCCTGGGTAGTTTCGTCCAGACGCCGCCCTACTTCGGCCTCATTTAATGTTGGAACGAGTGCAAGACAGCGAGCTTTAGCAATAGCCGACAGGGCATGATCCGCCAGCTGCTGAAGTATCTTATCAAATTCCAGGGTTAGATAATTATTCATTTTGGTATCTCCTCGTCGTGCGCACGTTATGCGTTTCATATATAAAAATAAAGCCCGCAAAAGCCATACTACACCTCTGATAGTGCAGAATGCTTCCTGCGGGCAAAAAATCAACATATAAAAAACTA
>NZ_JCAIJG010000035.1:0-59301 GCF_059735615.1 Desulfosporosinus sp. Tol-M2 | reverse complement strand
TTTTTGCACCAGAATCAAATATATATTCTGGAGGCAAAAGATAAAAGTGCTCAATTTTTACGGGCTTACCTGCCCCAGGAAGGTTTTCTGAGTCTCGCCTTGTAATGAATTCTTTCTGTTCAGCCTAATCCCCAAAAGGATCTTCCATATACTTTCACCTCACTAAATCTTTTACTACATCATATTCAATCAGAGTAATGTGGGTACTATTAGGGTGAAGTTACCGGGGAGCTGATAAGCATGAAAAAGAAGGCCCCCAAAGGCCTTCCAAATTATGGGGAGAAATAACTATGGGGAAAAATATCTATGATAAGAAAAGCACCCCTGTTGGGATGCTGCTTTTTGATATTTTGTCTTGACATTCCTTATTTAAGAACCTATATCAGTCCCATGCGTCCTTCTATTTCTCGTTCTTCAAAATCAATTTCCTCAAAGGTTAATAGGAGTGCAGATAACCGGACAGCCCCGTATATTAGTATTCTTTATAAGTGGTTGTTTCGACTCGACAGGGTTAAAATAACTATTTTTACATTAGACCCATCTTTCGTGCCGCGTCCCTCAATTCCGGCCGAAAATCAGGGTGAGCTATTGCAATTAATTCCTGAGTCCGTTGTCTAAAGGTTTTACCACGAAGTTGGGCGACGCCATACAACGATACGTGAAATCTTACCATTTTTAGCTGTTGACGGTAGAACTATAAAGGATTTTCCACCTTTAGACTATAAGGCTGCATGGAGAAAAATCCTGTTGTCCTCCAGTTGCACTGAAAGGGACTGGTCCAATGCTTTCAGAATTGCATTGTCCGAGAAAATCAATCTCAAGCGAGCCATTGACAGCTATTAAATTATCGTTTAATCCGGCAATATTCGGATCATTGGTGAAACTTACGGGGTGCATTTCTAACATAGGATTATGATCCATAAACTCATAAAGTTTTTGGGATCCTAGCGATATAGTAGCAACCATCTTACCTGGCATAAAGTTCTTTTTGCGATTTGTGAGAGCCCCTTTCTCATATAAATGCATCAAGGCATCTGTAACCAGTTCGGTGTGCATTCCAAGGTCCTGTTTATCTTCTATCAGCATGAGCACAGAATCGGGAATAGCACCAAGTCCGATTTGCAGAGTTGAACCATCTTTAATAAAGTCTGCTACATATTCGGCAATTGCTTTGTGAACTGGACCTATAGTAGGTAAAGGAATTGTCATTATCGGATCTTGGCTTTCTACTAGTGCGCTAATCTGAGAGATATGGACTTTATTGTCACCATTGGCAAATGGTACATGGGGGTTTACTTCCACAATAACTTCCCTGGCTTTAGCGATTGCTGCCATAGTGTAATCTGGTGATAGACTTACCGAAAAGTAACCGTATTTATCCATGGGAGAGACCATAGTTATAGCCACGTCACAGGCAACATAACCGTCGTTAATCAATTTTGGAATCCCAAAAAAACTACTGGGTATAACGTCTATCCAACCTTCTTTAGCACCTTGTCGGCTTGTAGAGCTAAGAAACCAACTTACGTGTTGAATGTTTTCCACTGTATTAGGATCAAAGTAACCATATTTATGAATAGGATAGGGTTGCCTTACTTTCACATTATGATAATCGCGGCGTTGTTCTGACAACGCAGTTAATATTGTGGGGGGTTCACCGACACCTAAAGGCACACATATGGAATCCCCATCTTCGATTAGTTTGATAGCCTCTTTAGCCTCGCGTTTTTTGTTGTTGTAAAGTTCTTGAACTTGTCTCATCGCTTTTATATTCCTCCTTTTTCATCATCCATTGACAAGCATGAAGAAATCGACTACAAGTTGGAAGCTGGCCGACACTGCTCAACTAAAATGTGGTGAAAAAAACTTCTTGCACTAATAGTTCGTAATAGAGTACCAAATTCCTGCTAGCAAAATCAGAAAAGTGGCACAATAGGACCGGCTTTAATTGGTAGACCAAACTCGTTGGAAAAGGTTGTCCTCTTGGATTAGCTCCATTGCGTTGGGTGAGTGAGCGAAGAAGGTAACCTTGTGCAGATTAAGGCAGGGCTGACCTGCGTCCTTGTCGATGGGGAAGCCTTCCGAAGCGGAAAAGTACAGTGCAACACAGCACAAACCGAAACAGTTTTTGCAATCAGCTCGCAGATTGCTGCGATACTTACCACATTCAGGACACCATGCTCCATTATTTACACTCGATTGATCCATTTTCTATACCTTCCTTATACATTTTTCCTGAATGTGCATAAATAGTATATAGAAGCATCCTAGCTTTACTTTTTGTTCCGAATTACGTAGTGGATCTTAAGCATAGTTTAAGGGGTGTATCCTTTTCGATTTAGGGAAATCAGAGCTGCAACAAGGGCGATGCTCAGTGCTGCGAGCATAACAGTATGATAAGCACCTACAAAAGCAGTGACTTGCTGGAGAGGGGTTGGGTTGTTTACACCTGAGAGTAGTGAAGCTTCTCGGCTTTGAAATAAGGAGACGGAAAAGGCGATGCCGAGAACCATGCCCACATTCCGGACGAGGGCGCTAATTCCACCGGCGACGCCTAATTTTTGAGGAGGTACAGAACTCATGACACTGCTGTTGTTGGGAGATTGGAAAAGGCCGACTCCCAAACCCGTAAGAAAGAGACCCAGTACAACTTGCCAAAATAATGAGGTGGCAGTCAAAGTCGAAAGATAACCAAAGCTTATTCCGGTAACGACCAGGCCACAGGTAGTCAAGAAAATCGGACCAATGCGGTCAGAGGCACGTCCGCTGAGCGGAGCGCTGATCGCCATCGTCAGCGGAAAAACGGTCATTAGTAATCCCACCTGGGCTGGACTATAATTTAAAACATGTTGGAGATAGAAAGGCATGAGCATCACATTGGCAAACATAGCTACGAAGGAGAGAAGACCTGTAATATTCCCTATCAAAAATGGACGGATGCGAAACATTGTCAGATCAATCATGGGATTAGGTACCCGAACCTCGGTATAGAAGAAGCAGGCCAAACTAAGTGTTCCCAGAATTAACCCTCCAAGAATTGGGTAAGAATGCCAACCCCAACTCTGACCGGTGCTGATGGCAAACATAAGACTGATTATACCAAATATAAAGAAGAGAGCGCCTGCAAAATCGAAGGTCTCTTTGTTTTGCAGAAGTTTATCCTGGGGGAGAACGATTCGAGCGGCAAGGTAACCAAAAATTCCGATTGGCAAATTGACAAAAAAAATGGAACGCCAGTTTAAGAGTCCTACTAAAATTCCGCCGAGCGCCGGACCGGTTAGGCTTCCGAGAGCAACTACAGTCCCGATTATTCCTAAGGCTTGTCCTCGCTCTTTAGGAGGGAAGTTCGCAATAATAAGAGCCGCACTGTTAGACATTAGCATAGATGCCCCAATGGCCTGGAGGATACGCATACCAACCAGAACCCAAATATTAGGCGCCAATCCGCACATAATAGAACCGAGGGTAAAGACCAAAAAACCCAAAGAGAAAATCCGCCTACGCCCTAATAGATCAGCTATTCGCCCAAAAACAGGGAGTAAACTGGAGATTGTCAATAAATAAGCGGTAACGACCCATTGTAAGATTGCAAGATCTGCATCTAATTTTCCAGAAATGGTGGGCAGAGCCACATTAAGAATACTGCTATCTAAGGTAGACATGAACGTACCAATGGAAGCTGTCGCCAGAATATACCAGCGGTACCGAGGGGAGCTTTTTAGACTTAATACCAGATTATTACCTGCCAGCTTCACTTGATTTTCGGTCTCCTTCCGATAGCTAAAGATAAATTTAAATATATCATATAACGCATGCGATTGGAATGTTATTCCTTCGGACTGATCATACTAAAGAACAGAAGGAGGGATGTCAATTTATGAGTGACCAAAATACGAAGGAAGACCTTATGCTTAGACCAATCGAACAGCATACAACGGCAGCTTGGGCAAATATCGAGAAGTTGAAGGAAATATCGAATGTGACCATCCCCAGTGAACTTGAAGTGTGGAATGCCAAAGACTGGGTCGACACAAATCAGAAGTGAACTCGCTTACGCTAAAGCTGAACATCGAGGCTTCAGATGGGGACTCTACCCCACCTGAAGTTACGAAGAACCCACCCCCACTTATAGAAGTGGGGGTCTTGAAAACTTGAAAATGTGTAATAAATACGCATAACAAATAAGTTAAGCAGCGGGTGCCCTAGTCGCCCGCTGCTTAACTTACTGATCGAAGTTTACTAATCGAAGTTTATCCAATCGAGAGACTCCCACTCCTACACTAATATTGCATTTCAGTCAAGCGTTTGTAGCTTTGATAGCGTTCCAAGGCATGGTGTTCAGCTACCTTAAACAATTCGTCAGCAATGTCAGGGAAGGTGGAACTTAATTGCGCGTAACGGACTTCACTAAGGATGAAGTCCTTGAATGATCCGGAAGGTTCTTTGGAATCTAAAATGAAAGGATTCTTTCCTTCTTCTTTTAGTAGGGGGTTATGGCGGTAGAGATGCCAATATCCGGCCTCAACTGCTTTCTTTGCTTGCGCCATCGAGGTGCCCATACCGCTCTTAATACCATGGCTGATGCAGGGAGAGTAGGCAATGACCAGAGAGGGTCCTTGATAATTTTCGGCTTCCGTCAGGGCTTTGACCGTTTGATGCATATTAGCTCCCAGAGCAATCTGAGCTACATAGATATAGCCATAGCTCATGGCCATCAGGCCGAGATCCTTTTTGCGGATTTTTTTACCGGCTGCCGCAAATTTGGCAACGGCAGCTGTCGGCGTGGATTTAGAAGACTGGCCGCCTGTATTGGAATAGACTTCTGTGTCAAGAACGAGAATGTTGATATCGTCCCCGGAAGCCAGGACATGGTCTAATCCTCCGTAGCCGATATCATAAGCCCAGCCATCCCCGCCGATCATCCATTGTGACCGTTTAATGAAGTAATCTTTTTTCGCCAGGATCGCTCGGACGAGCGCCTTGTCGGATTCCGGCATAGTCCCTAGGGCAGCGAAAACTTTGGCGGTAGCAGCCTTTGAGGCTTCTCCGTCATCTTTCCCGGCAAGCCATTCATGGAAGGCTACCTTCAGGTTTTCGGGGATGGGGGTCTCTAAAGATTGTTTTACTAAATTCGTCAAATTATCTCGAATTTGTTTAACGCCAAGGTACATCCCATACCCATATTCGGCGTTATCTTCAAACAGCGAACTAGCCCATGCAGGACCCTTGCCCTCGGTATTTATGGTAAATGGAATGGAGGGAGCACTGGCTCCGTAAATAGAAGAGCAACCCGTGGCATTGGCAATCATCATGCGATCACCGAATAATTGAGTAATCAGCTTGATGTACGGTGTTTCTCCACACCCTGGGCAAGCTCCGCTGAATTCAAAGAGCGGACGCCGAAACTGACTGCCTAGGACACTTTTAGGATCCATTAGGCTATTTTTCTCTGTAACGGTGCAGGTAAAATACCAGTTCTCCGCTTGGGCCTTCGTTTGAGGTGCAGCCGGTTGCATGATCAGGGCTTTTTCCGGTGCCGGACAGATATCGGCACAGTTGCCGCATCCCGTACAATCCAGGGGATCAATTTGGATGCGATAGTGAAAGTCTTTGAGACCTTTAGCAAGCGGTTTTTTCGTCCGGAAAGCAGCTGGGGCTTTGGTCAGTTCCTCGTCACTTAGCAGGAAGGGGCGAATAGTGGCGTGCGGACAGATTAAGGAACACTGGTTGCATTGAATGCATTTGTCAATTTGCCACTCCGGGATCAGAACAGCAATCCTCCGCTTTTCATAAGCGGTTGTCCCCATGGGGAAGGTGCCATCCTCACTTCCCAGGAAAGTACTGACGGGGAGATCGTCTCCTTCATTGCGAGCCATGGGACGTTGAATATTCTTGATAAAAGCCGGTTCGTCATCCGCCGGGGTATCCTCTGCTTCGGCAGTAGCCCAGGCCTGAGGTATAGCTACCACTTGTATAGATTTTATGCCGCGATCCACAGCCGCAATATTCATGTCCACAATCTTCTGACCTTTATTACCGTATGTTTTGGCGAGGGACTCTTTTAAGTAGTTTACGGCATCATCAACCGGAATAACATTGGCCAGCTTAAAGAAGGCTGCCTGCATAATCATATTGATCCTGCCGCCCAGACCAATATCGCAGGCAATCTTAACGGCATCGATTATATGGAAATTGATCTTATTTTCGGCGATATATCTTCGCAGCGAAGCGGGAAGCTCCCTGTCCAGTTCTTCCGGTTTCCAAGGGCAGTTCAAGACAAACGTTCCGTTAGGCTTGAGTCCTTTTACTAAATCGTAATTGTAAATAAATGATTTATTATGACAGGCAATGTAGTCCGCCTGAAACACCCAGTAGGTCGATTTTATGGGCTTCTTGCCAAAACGCAAGTGGGAAATAGTCGTGCCACCGGATTTTTTACTGTCATAAGCAAAATAACCTTGGGCATAAAGGGGGGTATTATCGCCGATAATCTTGATCGCTAGTTTGTTAGCCCCCACTGTCCCATCAGAACCTAAGCCATAAAACTTGCAACTGATGGTTCCTTCGGGATTTGTTTTAACCGGCTCTCCTTCAGGAAGGGAGGTATGCGTGACATCATCAGTAATTCCAATCGTAAACCCATCTTTAGGCTGATCTTGTTTGAGATTGTCATAGACCGCCATGATCTGGGCTGGACGGGTATCCTTTGAGCCCAGGCCGTAACGGCCGCCTATTATTTGCGGTTTGATCTCACTTTTCGAGAACATATGAACTACATCTAAACATAAGGGCTCGGCAGGCGCTCCCGGCTCTTTGGTGCGATCGAGGACGGCAATCTTCCTGACTGATTTGGGGAGAACTTGGAAGAAATATTTTTCGGAGAACGGTCGATAGAGGCGGACTTTAATAACCCCAACCTTTTCTCCTTTGGCCATGAGGTAATCAATTGTTTCCTCAATCGTTCCGCAGACAGAGCCCATGGCGACGATAATAAATTCCGCATCCGGGGAACCGTAATAATCAAAGAGATGATATTCTCTGCCCGTAATCCGTTTGATTTCCTGGAGATAGTTTTCCACAATGTCCGGGACTGCTTGATAATAAAGGTTAGCGACTTCCCGGCCTTGAAAATAGATGTCGGGATTTTGGTTAGTCCCGCGGACTACCGGGTGTTCAGGTGATAAAGCGCGGTCACGAAAGGCTTGGATCGCCTGCCAATCGACAATCCCGATAATATCCTGTTCATTGATCACTTCGATCTTCTGAATCTCATGTGAGGTTCGGAATCCATCGAAGAAATGGAGAAAAGGAATCCGGGATTTAATCGTACAAAGATGGGCTGTATAAGCAAAATCATGCGCTTCTTGAACGTTTGAGGAAGCAAGTAGGGCAAAGCCTGTTTGCCGGCAAGCCATAACATCCTGGTGGTCGCCAAAGATAGATAAAGCGTGCGTAGAAATTGCCCGAGCGCTTACGTGAAACACCGCCGGTAAAAGTTCGCCTGCCATTTTATACATATCGGGGATCATTAGGAGCAGACCCTGAGAAGAAGTATAAGTAGTCGAGAGTGCACCCGCTGCCAAAGAACCGTGCAAGGCTCCGGCGGCACCGGCCTCTGACTGTAGTTCGGACACTCTTACCGGTTGACCGAATATATTCTTCATACCATGTGCAGACCACTCGTCGACATCTTCCGCCATCGGAGTAGACGGGGTAATCGGAAAGATCGCGGCCACTTCGGTTAAGGAATAAGAAGCTAAGGCCGCGGCCTGGTTTCCATCCATCGTTTTTATTACTTTAGTCACGGGGACAGTCCTCCTTCATTTGTGGTTACGGTTTGTGTTTTGTACAGCTTTAACCTATTATTTTATTATTGGACGAATATCATTCATTAAAAGGTTATTATCGGACTAACCGGCGAGATTGCCAAAGTTTTAAGGAGGAACAAGCTTTGGGTAAAAAAAATTACTACGCGGTTAAAGAAGGAACTAAGGTAGGGATTTTTAATAACTGGCCGGAATGCCTGGCCTCTGTTAAAGGGTATAAAGGAGCAGTGTATAAAGGGTTTGAAACGAAAGTTGCAGCCCTGGAGTGGTTCAACGGCTGCGTTAGGACTTCTAACGATCTTAACGAAAGCAGCAAGGTGAATGGTCCGCTTGATGCTAAAGGCCCTATTGACTATGAAGTCTATACCGACGGCAGCTATTGCAATGGCAGGTATTCCTATGGTTATGTCTTTATCAAGGATGGCGAGGTCGTTTTTGAAAGCAAAGGGGTTGGGGAAGACCTTGAGGCAGCAAGTATGCGGAATGTCGCCGGCGAACTGGCAGCGGTCCAACATGCTGTGGAAAAAGCCAAAACGCTTAATGCCCGTATTCTGATCTATCACGACTATTCCGGAATTTCTCATTGGGTTAGCGGAGATTGGCAAGCAAAAAATAAGTTTACCAAAGCCTACGTCGCGTTTATGAAAGCGCATCAGGGAATTTACGAATTTAGAAAAGTTATCGGCCACTCAGGAGATCAATTTAACGATTACGTAGATCGCCTGGCCAAAGAAGCTCTGGGAATAAGTACATAGTAACTAGATAAAAAGTTGAATGTCAGAGGTCAGGGCATCGTCTAAATATTCTTTTGCCGTGATGATTTCAACTTCCGGTAACAGTTCGTCTTCTTTAAAGCCCATGACATCAACGGATAATTTACACCCATAAAATTTAACCCCCTTTTTCCTCGCTCCATTGAGAAAGTCTGTCAGAGTGGGGGTTTGGTCATCTTCCATCATCTCACAAAGCATTTGTTTGCCAAGTCCGGCCATGTTCATTCTGGAGAGGGGCAATTCCTCAGGTCCCTTGGGAGTAACCATCCCGAACATTTTTTCATATAAACTTTTGTCCTCGGATGTCCCTTTTTCAGGGTCACGAACGAGCATTAGTCCCCAAAACGCAAAAAACATGGTTACGTCGACCTCCAACTCCCGGGCAGAATTGGCAAGTACCAGAGCGGCTAAAGCTTTATCATATTCTCCGCTAAACATGAGGATGTTCATTTTCTTATTCAATTCACGCACCCCTTCAATGTTTTCTACAAACCTATTGTTCGTAGAAATGGGAATTATATTACACCAAGTTCCTGAAAGTTGTAGGGTGCTTGCTGATTCTTTTAAGAAAGTGGGTTAAAACATTAATTTCACTGAAGTCGTTGTATAAGCCGAAGCTTAATCGAACCATACCTGGGCGGGGAGCATCCGCGTTATTTTTGTAGAAATCCATTTGTTGCGGGGAAATGGATAAAAGCTGCTGAATATAGGGCTGAGCACAAAAACAGCCGCTGCGAACTGCGATGCCCGCCTCTTTGGACAGCATAGCTGCAACCTGATGGTGAGCAATTCCTTGAATATTAAATGGGATAATTCCAATTCTAGGTTCATCTGGGGCGGTATGCGAGTAAAGCGTAATCCCGGGGATTGATTTTAACTTTTGATTGGCATAATTGGTAAGCTCACGCTCATAGTAATCGACGTTTCTCATGTCTATGGCTGTTAAGGTATTAATCGCTGCCACGAGAGCAACAATCCCCATAACGTTGGGGGTTCCCGCCTCTTCTTTATGTGGGGGGTTAGACCACACTACCCAATCATGATTCACGGTTTCTACGGTACCTCCGCCCACAAATTCAGAGATACCCTGTTTAAACGTTTCCTGCGGGCCAATGAGTACTCCTGTGCCAAAGGGGGCGTACATTTTATGAGCCGAAAAAGCAAGATAATCGATATGTTGGAGTGGATTTTTTGGTTTCATATTAACGGCATGGTGAGGGACTAACTGTGCGCCATCAACCAGTATTTTCGCCTGATAGCGGTGGGCCAGTTCAGCTATTTTATGTATCGGGTTAACATATCCGGTAACATTGGAGGCTCCGGTCACGGTTACGAGTTTAACGTTGCCCTTATGTTTTTTTAATTTATACTCTAAATTCTCAAGACTTAATTTTCCATGGGTATCTGTTTGAACATAATCCACATGAAACTTGTTTCTCCACGGGAGATCGTTGGAATGGTGCTCCATCCAGGTCGATAGGATGACACTTTTCTTGTTTCCATGCCAGAGACGATAGGATAATTTGTTAATCGCTTCCGTCGTATTTTTAACAAAAATCACTGTATCGTGGTAAGGTTCGGCATTAACAAATTTTAAGACGACAGATCTTGCCGCTTCAAAGAGCTGGGAAGAAAACTTTGATTTATAACCGGTGCCTCGATGGATAGAAGAATACATAGTTGAAAAGTTATTTATTTCCTCCATAACCGAAACAAAGGGAGGGGTTGAAGCCGCGTTATCGAAGTTTATGGCTGCTGTAAATTGACCGTTCTGCAGAGGAATCTTTGTGTCTGCCCCTACAACCAGATGCCTGTAATTGGACTGCGTCAACTTATAATTCATACAATCACCTCAATCTAAGCAGATATATAAATCAGTATCTGCTCTTCATGCATGATATTTAATTTTCAGGAAAAGGTGACAGTTAATGAAAGGGCAATTTGACCGCCGGGATGACTAATGGTATCATCCTAAATGGATGTTGCTTATTATTGTTTGGTAACATTGAAAGCAGAGGTTGAATCCGGATGGCAAAAATTGAGCTGATCGCCACAGCCGCTTTTGGTTTGGAATCCATTGTGGCTCGTGAGCTAAAAAAACTTGGCTATGATAATTTAGTGGTCGAAAACGGGAGAGTCTCTTTCAGCACTGATGAGCTGGGGATTTGTCGTACAAACCTCTGGTTACGCAGTTCTGATCGTGTTCTTCTTAAAATGGGCTCTTTCAAAGCTCGAACATTCGAAGAGCTTTTTCAACAAACGAAAGCATTGCCCTGGGAGGAGTGGCTTCCCGAGAAAGCGAACTTTCCCGTTCAAGGAAAATCTATTAAATCCCAGTTGTTCAGTGTTTCCGATTGCCAGGCTATTGTAAAAAAAGCGATTGTGGAACGCCTCAAAGCAAGCTATGGTAGAAGCTGGTTTGAAGAGACGGGACCCCGTTATCAGATCGAAGTCGCCCTGCTCAAGGATCTTGTGACCCTGACCTTAGACACGTCCGGCTTAGGTTTACACAAGCGCGGCTATCGGCAGCTTGCCGGACAAGCGCCCTTAAAAGAAACTTTGGCAGCGGCAATGATTCTACTAAGTTACTGGCACAAAGGTCGCGCCTTACTGGACCCTTTTTGCGGGACCGGAACAATTCCCATCGAAGCGGCATTTATTGCCCAGAACCGGGCGCCGGGCCTGAAACGTAGTTTTGCAGCCGAGAAATGGCCCAGAATTCCCAAAGCACTCTGGCAAGAAGCTTGGCAGGAAGCACTCGATCTTTGGAATTGCCACGTACCTTTACATATCTACGGTTCAGATATCGATCCGAAAGCTTTGGCTTTAGCCCGCACACACGCTCTTGAGGCCGGGGTAGAAGATGCAATCCACTTTCAGCGACTAGCGGTGGCCGATGTGCGGTCCAGGTTTAAATACGGGCATATGATTGCCAACCCGCCCTATGGTGAGCGACTTGGGGATGTCACAGAGATTGAAGGACTCTATCTTGAACTTGGAGAAACGTTTAAGCGTTTGCAAAACTGGTCCCTGCATATGCTTACCACTCATCAATTTCCAGAACGCTTCATCGGACGGCGTTGGGACAAAAGCCGAAAGCTTTATAACGGACGAATGGAATGCCATTACTTCCAGTTCTTCGGCCCACGTCCCCCTCGGGAAGCATACCAAAACGCCATTGATCAAGGCTAATATTGACATTTTTGAAACCTCTACCTTGGGAGAATGCATAATTTCCTGGGGTTTTCTTTTGGGACAAAGCCTTCGCCTAACAGCGCGCTACCATGCGCGGATCAAGAAGATTCCCTTCGGCTATTGCGTTTATTTCAGATATCCCCTTAAGCTAAATTATGTACATAATGTATCAGTTGTCGGGCAAAATCCATGCGTGAGTAACGAATTTTGTGCCTTGAGCACAGCGAAAGGAATGATACTTATCATGAGTCAAGTCCCACTAAAACAACGCAACAACTCACTTATCGTAACGGTTTTGGTGGTTGTCGTGATTCTGGGTGTTATGGTCTATCTCGCATGGCCGTATCTTTCAATTCTGAATAATCCAGAGCAGACGAGGAACTTAATTATAGGAGCTGGGGCATGGGGTCCAGTAGTCTATATATTGCTTCAGGTCGCACAAGCCTTTATTGCCCCAATACCCGGACAGGTCATCGGATTCGTTGGCGGATATTTATTTGGAACTTCCTGGGGATTAGTATATACACTCATCGGTGCTGGAATTGGCTTTACGCTGATTTTTGTCCTGACGCGAAAACTAGGGCGACCTTTTGTTGAACTCTTTATTAAAAAAGAATTATTGGAGAAGTTTGACCACTTAACTGAGGATAAAGGAGTATTGGTATTCTTTTTGATTTTTCTTCTGCCGGCTTTTCCGGATGACATGATCTGTTTCATTGCTGGACTTACCAGAATTAAAATTAGCACTCTCGTTCTAATCTCCATAGCGGGACGACTCCCCGGATATGCTATACTTAGTTATACGGGTAGCAGGTTAGTCTATGAAAATATGCATCCTGTTGTAGTTATTGTGTCGGCTTTAATTATGCTATTGATTATTGTTTGGTGGAATCGCCTGTGGCTTCGTGAATTTGTGGAGCATAATAACCGTATTCAATGGGTTAAAGAGCAATGGTCTGGTTCGTGGCTAAAAGTCACCTTGTGGTCTTTTGGAATAATAATTATTGTAATATTTCTGTACAAAGCGCTACTGTGATTCCAATCCAGCAGTAAAAAAGGTTTAATCGGCGGATGAAGGAGATCGGTGTGGAGGAGTTCTACCAGGAGCAGACCAGACTGCCAAGGTATTGAGTATGCAATGAGGACTTAGCAGGGGGAATATTAATTATGTCACAATTGCACCTTGGAGAAATCATCATTGATGTTGAACAAAAGAACATTAAAAATATCGTAGTTCATGAAATGGTTCATCTTCTGGTCAGAAAGCATAATGCAGTATTTAGGGCATACATGAATGAATATTTGCCAAAGTGGCGCTGCTGTAAAGATGAGCTTAACAGATAAGTGGTAAAACATGAAGACTGGAATTATTAGATAAAGGAAACCCGTTAGTCCCCTACAACATTGAACATGATAACGTGGAATAATTTGTTGATGGATGCCCACTTGCGATATGTTATACTAAAATAAAGCCTGGATTATTTGAAATCAAGAAGTTCGTGCGGATAGGAGGAAAACTTTATGTCACTAAAAAATGGAAACGACTATATAGAAAGTCTTAGAGGACTAAAACTTAATGTCTATGCCTTTGGCGAGAGAATTGAAAACATCGTTGATTATCCGCTTTTTCGTCCTCATATTAATTCCGCAGCTATAACTTATGAATTGGCTCATGATGCGAGTACTGAAGATCTCGTAACAGCGACTTCCCATATCACGGGGAAAAAAATAAGCCGGTTTACGCACATCCATCAAAGCACTGAGGACTTACTGAAGAAAGTCAAAATGCTGCGCATGATAGCGAACCGGACAGGAACTTGCTACCAACGTTGTGTCGGTTTTGATGCCTTGAATGCAACATATAGCGTATCTTATGAAATAGATCAAGCGTTAGGGACGAATTATCATGAAAGATTCCGCAGTTATCTGGAATATATCCAGGAAAATGACTTAATGGTGGCGGGTGCGATGACCGATCCTAAAGGAGACCGGGGCTTAATACCCAGTCGGCAGAAAGATCCGGATCTGTTTGTCCATATCGTCGAAAAGAATGACAAAGGAATTGTTATTCGCGGGGCGAAAGCTCATCAAACGGGAATTATTAACTCTCACGAAATGCTAATCATGCCAACCGTGGCTATGACGGAAAATGACAAAGCATACGCCGTAGTCTGCGCAATCCCTTCAGATGCTTCTGGAGTTCTGCATATTTTTGGACGACAAACTAATGACCAACGGCGACTCGAAGGAGAAATTGATCAAGGAAATGCTCTGTATGGAATTGTCGGCGGAGAGGCATTGACTATACTGAATGATGTCTTTGTTCCATGGGAGCGAGTGTTTATGTGTGAAGAGTATCAATTTGCGGGTTTACTCGTTGAAAGATTTGCTTCTTTACATCGTTCCAACTATGGTGGCTGTAAAGGCGGAGTAAGTGATGTCATCATAGGAGCTGCCGCAGCGATTGCCGAGTATAACGGGGCAGCAAAGGCCTCTCATGTCCGGGATAAAATCGTAGAAATGGTGCACCTTACTGAAACTCTTTACAGTGGGTCTCTGGCTTGTTCCTGCGAAGGTGTACCGACTCCGTCCGGTGCCTATCTGGTGGATCCCATGCTTGCAAATACTGTAAAGCAAAATGTTACACGTTATATTTATGAAATCTGCCGCTTGGCCCATGATATAGCGGGTGGTTTTATGGCCACATTGCCCTCCGAAAAAGACCTGAAACATCCGGAAATAGGACCCTATATTGAAAAATACTTAAAAGGTGTTGACTCAGTGCCAACTATCGATCGAATTCGCATGGCCAGACTTATCGAAAACATGACGGGCGGGACAGCCCTCGTCGAAAGTATGCATGGAGCCGGTTCACCCCAAGCTCAAAGAGTTATGATTCTGCGCCAAGCCAATTTGGATAGGAAAAAGAGCCTGGCTCAAAAACTTGCCGGAATCCAAGTCAGCTCCAACTCGATGGTCCATGATTAACAATCTCTTCCGCAATATTTGTACAATAGTCTCCAATGCGCTCCAGAAAGTATCGTGAAACACATTTTGGAAGAGATAGGTGGTACAATTAGTGTAACTTCTCAGCTAGGAGTGGGGACTATTTTACATGTGATTTGCCATGAGCTAAATCGTAGTTCGCAGTTCTTAAATTGTGCAGAGGTGCGTCCCCGAGCGAAGCAAGTATAATTAAATTAAATAAATACAAGCATGGCAATTGCCATGCTTGTATTTATTGTTTATTGAACGGAAACCTGAGGCTCGCCCTTAAATGATCTAACGTCTCGAATTGCCCTTTGCACTTCTTCATCAAGTCCTTTAATGGCAATAGTAACCGCACCTTCCGAGCCATCGACCCCACCTGCAGCAATGCATCGCGCTTGGACATCGTAGAGTGTTTCCAGGGCAGTAATTTCCGTAACAACGGTAGCGCCAAGCATAGGAATGAGACCAACTTTATGGCCAAAGGATTCGTCAACGGGGGATTTAGTCATAAATTCAACAGCTGCTCGAACATCGGGAATCATTTTCTCAAGACCGATCGGAACAATCAGTTCAATCCCTCGGGCATAAAGGATCCCTTGAGCCGCCCCGATAGTACCTCCCGTGGAATCTGAAACCATTACAGCAGCTAAACCGGTGTGGTCTACGGCGTTGCCGCCTTTAATGAAGATATCCCCAACCTGTAATTTGGGCAAATATTCTTTCCAGGAGATCTCCAGGGCTTGTCCCTTGGCAAGAACATAAGGAAATGTTTTCTTAGAAGACTGACTGATTCCCAGCTCTCCCTTGGTGACGATGCCCACGGTATAGCCGGTTTTGTCCTCAATCCGGACTCCAAGTAACTCTTCCGCCACAAAGGCATTCGAAGTACTGCCTGCCACAATAATCGTATATTTTGCCAAAGCGTTCAGAACGCTGGGCAGGGCCTTGACCCCTTTGGCAATAAGTCGTTTTGATTCACTGGATGTTAACGTAAGTAAAGCTTTCATAGGTTTCCTCCTAAATATTCTTCCGATGGCAGTCAGTCACGACCGAATACCCCAAGCACGCTTACGCTTTATTTTATCCGAAAACCGGAAGAGGTTAAAGCATTTAAATATTTATTTACATCTATTCATTAGAAGCATACGAGATTAACTGGGACAATTAACCTAAACAGGCATATACTACCAATAGAAGGCGGTGGACTTGTCGGGCGTGGGCACCAAATCATTACTACTATTGCTTACAAACGATAGATAAAACGTGCCTTGTTCATGTGCAACTTAAAAAAGCAGTTGCACGGTTATTATTTGAGAGAAAGGAAGAAGCAGTTATATGGAAAGACAAATAGGTTATTCCTGCGTGCGGATACCATCCGTTCCGATTCCCCCTGGCACTAGATTAACTCCTTGTATGACCGCGCAAGCTTCGTGCACGACAGTGCAAAACCCATGTGAGAAGAAGGTACCACCGGTTACACCGAATCCTGTTGTGCCGGTCTCTGCGGCATTGGCAACGTGCACTCCTTTAGCAGTTACGCAAACGGGTAATAGTGTATTTGTGACAGTTTCGATTCCGGCGGAAGCGATAATTACTTTACCAAGACATGCCCTGGAAATTAAAAAATTAAAAAAAATCTTAAGATAACCCAGTGCAGGTTTTTTAACGCTCCTGCCCCCATTATAGTTGGTGCGCCACAAGATACTCCCAAGCTGTTCCTGGGAGGTTTCGTACGCAAGGATATTCAATATTCGAGAGTAAAGAATCAAACGGCAACTACAGTGGATGGTGTGATTAGGGATTTTGTCGTCGATATCCCCATTTCGTGTGTAGTTGATCTTGGTACTTCCCTTGCCGTACCGGCTCTCCAATTCGACCGACAACAAGAATATGAGTATTTAAAAACGCTGCCGCTTCCTTCCGGGTTCTCGGCAAAAGATAAGCTGATGATGGGTGATCTGTCGGAGCATAATGTCATTAGCAATAAATTCCTTAATGTGCTGCCCACTTGTCAGCTCATCTATAGCCAAATCAACGAAATGGATGATGCTCTTGACCGTGTACCATTGGCAGGAGGGCCTTTCGAAGAAGGCGTTTTCAAGACCATACAAGAGAAGATGGTCGTTATTGTTCAAGTGATGCTTACTTTTCAAGCGCTTGCTATTCCCTGATCTTGCTTTTGAAATGAAACCTTCAAACGTCATTTCGGAAATATTTTGAAGCAGCAACTAAGTAAGCTGCTAAATGGCAAAGGCCTTGGAGAGAAATCCTCTTCAAGGCCTTTGCTAAGTTTGCTTCTGCCATAAGGTTGAAAGATAAAAAAACACTACAGGAGATTATTTTGGTAAATCACCAACTTGAGCAACCCCTCCGGTGTAAAATACTTTCCACTGGGAGTCCACTTTTATTAGGTTAAAGAAGAAATAATCATTATTTGTAGTACTGTACCACAACATAATATGTTCCGGTCCGTCTTGTTTTATTTCTGCGGGTTTATCATTTAAACGAATGGTGGCGTATTCCGTAATGACAGTCCTCGTTCGGCTGATAAAGTCGACATAATACTCAAAAGATTTCCAAAAAGTCTGATAAGCGGGTGACATATAATTCCAAGCCTCACTATATGAGCTGCTCCTCTGGGCATCATAAAATCTTAGGGCTACTTCTTCCGGTTCGAGGGATTGATGGACAAAATTAGACTGTTTTTGACCAAGTTGAATTGGGCCGGGCGCAGAGCATCCTACCAGCCCGATGATCAACAAAGCCACCATGAAAACTCTTTTCACACAGATACCCCTTTTCACACAGATACCTCTTTTCACACAGATACCTCCTCGGATCAATCAGTAACAACTAATTATATGTGCTTGATTTCAGCAGAGACCATCGCTTCTCAACTATTCTTCCGGTTATGATCCTCCCAATACTTTAAAATGCACCTTCTTGATTGCCACCCATTTTATTTTAGGATATACTTTATACACCTATACCTTACCAATGATCCAAGGTGTTTTAAAGAAGAGGGAGAGAAGAGAATTGAAAAAAGTCGGAATTGTGATGGATTCTACAGGATATTTATCAAATGATATCCTGGAGCAGTTTCAAATTCGAGTCGTACCTCTGATTGTTAATATTGGGAACGAAGTATTTTTTGAAACCGAACTATCCAGTGCTCTTTATTTTGAAAAGTTAAGTCATATCTCCGGTTTATCGACAACCTCTCAACCTTCCGTTGGCGCATTTTCGGAAACCTATCAAGCTATGTTTTCGGAAGGCTTCGAGGATATTGTCAGTATTCATATCTCTTCAGGCATTAGCGGGACGCTTCTTTCAGCCCAGATGGCAAAAGACTTAGCTTCCAGTCCAAATATTCACCTCTTTGATTCCAGGTCCACTGCGCTGGGTCTAGGTGTACTGGCTTGGGCTGCGGCAGAATGGGCGGACCAAGGTTGGAGTGCTTTACAAATTATGGCACAGCTGCACAACTTAAAACAACAGACAGAGCTTTATTTTGTAGTTAATACGCTTGAAAACTTACGAAAAGGTGGACGAATCGGTGGAGCCGCCGCCCTGGTCGGGAGTTTACTTAATATAAAACCGATTCTATACTTTAATCAACAGGCCCAAATTGATGTTTTTGATAAAGTTCGCTCGCGTTCCCGGGCATGGCAGCGTGTGCTTGACGAATTAAACCGTGCCTTATCTTCGGGAAAACGTTACCGTATTTGTCTTATGCATGTCAATATACCGGAAGAAGGAGAAACCCTACTCAACGAACTAAAGGTTTGTTATCCGGAACATGAGGTTCGTTTGTTTGAACTTGGAGCCGTTATTGCAACTCATGTCGGACATGGAGCTTATGGCCTTGCGTTTCACCCCTGGCCTTTCCAAGCTATGTAGACTGGATTTACGAATCTATACACAAAAAGGAGCAGAGGTCCAGTGAAAATTGCAATTTCTGGCAAGGGCGGCGTCGGAAAAACCACTTTTGCCGCCAATTTAGCCCGTTGGTTAGCGCAAAAGGGAATCTCTGTTTTGGCGGTTGACGCGGATCCGGATGCCAACCTTGGAACAGTGCTGGGCATATCCGATGATCTGCTTGCGGATTTAAAACCGATTGTCGAGATGAAAGAATTGATTGAAGAGCGCATGGGGGGCAGGGGAACCTATTATCCTCTCAACCCCAAGGTTGATGATATCTTAGATAACTATTGCGTCTCCTTAGGACCCCTTCGGTTTTTCCGGATGGGGAACATCAAAGGGGGAGGAACCTCCTGTTATTGCAAAGAAAACAGCTTTCTCCAAGCTTTGGTCAATTCCCTGATCCTGGGGGAACAAGATACGGTCATAGTGGACATGGGCGCAGGGATAGAACAATTCACGCGGGGTACGGCACAAGGCGTCGATGTCCTGGTCATTGTTACTGAAGCGACGAAAGTCAGTGTCCAAACCGTAAAAGCAATACAGAAACTGGCTCTTGATTTGGGTATCCCACGGGTTGTCGTTGTCGGGAATAAAGTACGCCATCTCCAGGATGAAGATTTTCTGCGCGAGCGTTTTTCTCCGGAACAGCTGATTGGCAGCATCCCTTACTGCGACGAACTGTTGGAAATGTCTATCAATACAGGTAGTGACCAATTGCCTGGAGGATCACTGGGGGTTCAACTCACGACAATTTTCCAAAGGATTGAAAATGAGGGAGAAGAGGAGGGTGGAAGATGCCCAGATATCGGGACTTGACCCATACTGCCCAGCCGTCGTCGGCGCCGCGAGTCGTCGAGCCCAAGAGTTCCCTGCGGACGACAGATCCCGGTGTCCTGCAAATGCTGACCATGATTCAGGATCGGAAAACCGAGACGGTTTATGACCGCGTAGTTGCCCAACAACCGCAGTGTACTTTTGGCTATAACGGGATATGCTGCCGCATTTGTATTGCCGGCCCCTGCCGAATTAAAAAGGAAGATGGTCCCGGGAGTCGTGGCATCTGCGGCGCATCCGCCTACACAATTGTTTCCCGCAACCTGGTCAGATATATTGCCGGAGGGACTGCCTCCCACTCCGAGCATGCCCGTCAGCTCCTGCATGCCGCTCATGCTTTGGTTGAAGGGCGGGCCCCGGATTATGAGCTTAAATCACCGGCCAAGCTTTTAAAATTAGCTGAGAAATTAGGGCTCGGCACTCTGGGCCGCGAGGACAAGGAAATCCTTCAAGACGTAGTGGAGCTGGGGTATGCAGATTTTGGCCGCTATCAGGATCGGCCGCTGGCCTTCCTGGACAGCTTCATTACCGAAGGACGCCGCCGGAAATTCCAACACACCAATATCATGCCGCGCGCCATTGATGGTGCGGTCACGGAAATTATAGCGCAAACAGCTATGGGCGTGGACGCTGATCCGGTAAATATTATTTTTGGGGGACTGAAAACTGCCCTCGCCGACTTAGCCGGCTCATATATCGGCACAACTCTGAGTGATGTAATGTTCGGAATTCCCGAACCCATCGTCTCCGAGGCCAATCTCGGGGTGATTAATCCCAAAATGGTGAACATTGCCGTCCACGGACATAATCCGGTGTTAAGTGAAATAGTTGTTGCAGCGGCCCGGGCGAGGCAAGATGACGCCCGGAAGGTTGGCGCCGAGGGAATCAATATTGTCGGGATTTGCTGTACGGGTAATGAACTGCTCATGCGGGAGGGGGTCTATCTGGCGACCTCTTCCGCTTCGCAGGAAATGGCTATCCTGACGGGCGCCTTGGATGCCATGGTAGTCGATATTCAATGTATCTATCCCTCCGTGCAAACTATTGCCGAATGTTACCATACGAAGGTTGTAACGACAGAATTGATAATGAAGATCCCGGGAGCCCAACATATCGCCTTTAATCCGGCAACTGCTCTGCACGATGCGCAAAAGCTGATCAGCATAGCTCTTGAGGCCTACAGGCAGCGGGATCCCAGGAAAATCTCCATTCCCCCGGAGCGTCACAAGCTTGTGGCAGGTTTCAGTCTGGAAGCGCTCAGGGCCATTTTCGCCAATCTTTGTCCCGAGCGTCCAATATCTGTGCTGACTGAGGCCATCCTCAGCGGTCAGCTCAAAGGGGTTGCCCTGATGGCCGGCTGCAACAACCTCAAACGACTACAAGATGAATCCCATGTTAATATTCTCAAAGAGCTTGTGAAAAATGACGTATTTGTCATTGCCACCGGCTGCTCCGCCGGGGCTTATGCTAAATTTGGTCTGATGTCCCCCTTGGCCGTGGACGCATATGCCGGGGCAGGACTAAAATCATTTCTAAATACGCTTGAAGGAGCAAACCCCCAATTGTCAACCGGGCTACCGTTGGTATTCCACGTCGGGGCCTGTGTTGATAATAGCCGCGGTATGGATTTGGCAATCGCCATGGCCAATGAACTGGGTGTAGATATTCCTAAAGTTCCTTTCGTCGTGTCTGCTCCGGAGGCTATGCATGAAAAAGCAATCGCCATCGGTACTTGGGCGGTCACTATGGGCCTGCCTGTCCATGTTGGCTCGTTGCCCCCTGTGGAGGGAAGTGACCTTGTCTATGGCCTGACTACGCAAATCGCACATGATGTCTTTGGCGGAAATTTTATTTTTGAAGTTGAGCCTTTAATCGGCGCCGCAAAACTCCTGGATGCCCTGGAGTATAGGACTTGGAAACTGAACATTCATCAAATGACAGCAGAAAAACATAGTACAAAGGTTGCCCAAGGCTGGTAAGACTGGTAAGAAAGGAGGGGAGATTATGTCCATGGAGCAAATTTACGAAAGCTCTGTTAAGGACCCCGCTAAGCAACCGAAAAAACTGTTGCGTAAGGCCTACGCCGGCACCATTATTGCCCTGACATATACAGAAATCCTCCTGAATCGGGCAATCAAAGACTTTGGTCCCGACCAAAGCATCGGTTATCCGGATACAGCTTACTATCTCCCGGTCATTACCTGTCTTTCAGGCGAAATGGTGACTCAGTTGGGAGAACTTGTTCCTATTTTGAACCGGATGCGTAATCAGGTTCGCTCAGAACTTACTTTTGACAATGCAAGGCTTTGGGGAGAATCCGTTCTTTATGCCGCCGAAATCATTGAAGCGCTGCATTATCTGCGCGGAGACGAACCCAAAGTTAAACCATGGACTGGATTTTTAGGTGACCCTATTTTACGGAAACATGGGATTAAGATGGTCGACTGGACGATTCCGGGAGTCGCTGTTATTCTGGGACGGGCCCAAGACGCAGCGGCGGCTAAGAAGATTGTCGATAATTTAATGGGCAAAGGGTTTATGATCTTTCTTTGCGATGAGGTTATTGAGCAGTTACTGGAAGAGAACGTCAAAATTGGCGAAGACTACATCGCTTTTCCTCTCGGGAACTTTACGCAGGTTATTCACGCCGTGAACTATGCCTTCCGGGCGGGCCTGACTTTCGGCGGTATTCCTGCCGGAGAACGTGAAAATCATCGGGACTATCAACGTCGCCGCGTGCGGGCTTTCGTTCTGCAGCTGGGAGAATTGGATGATGTCAAGGTTGCCGCTGAAATGGGCGCCATCTTTATGGGCTTTCCGGTTTTAACGGACCAGCCGCTGAGTGAGGATATGCAAATCCCGGATTGGTATATTTCTGAGCCTGATTATGATAAAATTGTTCCCTTGGCTTTGGAAATACGCGGGATAAAATTGACAAACCTCGAAATTCCTATTCCGGTAAACTTCGGTCCGGCTTTTGAGGGCGAAGCGATCCGCAAAGCGGACACCTACGTGGAATTTGGCGGCGGCTGGACTCCGGCTTTTGAACTCGTTCAGATGGTCGGCCCGGAGCAAATAGTTGACGGTCAGGTCACGGTTATTGGACCGGAAATCGATAGCGTTCCGGAGGGGGCCAAACTTCCCCTGGGCATTAAGATTGACATTTTTGGCCGCAAGATGCAGGTGGATTTTGAAGGCGTTTTAGAACGTCGCATTCATTACTTTGCCAATTATGGGGAAGGTGTTTGGCATGTGGCCCAAAGGGATTTGTGCTGGGTACGGATTTCCAAAGATGCCAGGGCAAAAGGTTTCTTAATTCGGCACTTAGGGGAACTTCTGTTGGCGAAGTTAAAGCAGGAATTTCCGGCAATCGTGGACCGTGTGCAAGTTACTCTTCTGACAGACCAAACAGCCGTTGAAGAAGGCCTTGTTCAAGCCCGCGAGCGCTACCGGGCGCGCGACGATCGGATGAGGAGCTTGACAGATGAGTCTGTGCAGGACTTTTACTCTTGTTTGCTTTGTCAGTCCTTTGCCCCCAACCATGTCTGTATTGTCACTCCGGAACGGGTGGGCTTGTGTGGCGCCGTAAGCTGGTTGGACGCCAAAGCATCTTACGAAATCACCCCAAACGGACCAAACCAACTCATCCCTAAAGGGCCGGCACTTGATGAGCTGAAAGGTATGTGGCAAAATACAAATGATTATTTATATAAAGCTTCCAATAACACCTTAGAAGAGGTTAATCTTTATACCTTAATGGACAAACCACTGACCTCGTGCGGCTGCTTCGAGGCCATCATGGCCATCGTTCCTGAAGCCAATGGTCTCATGCTCACTACCCGTGAACACACCGGCATGACCCCTAGTGGGATGACCTTCTCCACGCTGGCCGGAATTTGCGGCGGCGGAATACAAACCCCGGGTTTTATGGGAATCGGCAGATCGTACCTCCTCAGTAAGAAATTCATCTCTGCGGATGGCGGAATTGCCCGTATTGTCTGGATGCCCAAAGAATTGAAGGAATTCATCCGCGATGACTTTGTTCAACGCTCCGTCGACGAGGGGTTAGGTGCGGATTTTATAGATAAGATTGCTGACGAATCCGTCGGCACCACGGTAGAGGAAATCGTACCATTCCTTGAGGAAAATGGACATCCTTGCTTTGCGCTTGAATCACTAATCTAAATTATCCCCAAGAGGTCCAGGCTTTGATATAAATTAGAAAGGGGTTGCAAAATGGCTCTCACTGGTTTAGATATTTACAAACAACTACCAAAGAAGAACTGCAAGGAATGCGGCGTACCAACTTGCTTAGCCTTTGCCATGGCTTTGGCCTCCGGCAAAGCGGCGTTGGACGCTTGCCCTTATGTTACCGAAGCTGCGCGTGAGGCTTTGAATTCTGCTTCAGCTCCTCCAATCAAAGCCGTCAAGTTTGGAAAAGATTCTGTTCTTGGAGATGAAACAGTCCTGTTCCGGCATGATAAGACGTTTTATCACCCCACTACGTTGCTTATCCATGTGTCGGATACTTTAAGCGACGACGAATTGAGGGTAAAACTCCAGGAGATCAAAAACTTAGAGTTTGAACGTGTCGGATTGCACTACAGCATTGATGGCGTAGCAGTTGTCAATGATTCAGGCGATGCTCGGCGCTTTGCCCAAGTTGCCGCCGAAATGGCTGAAAGTACGGATAAATCCCTGGTTTTACTGAGTGAAGATCCCCAAGCGGTCAAAGCGGCCCTGGTTCAGTTGGTATCCCGTAAGCCGCTGATTGGGGCAGCAACGGCCGCGAACTATGAAGCAATGGTTAACCTTGCCAAAGAAAACTCCGTACCTGTAATTATTAGGGCGGAAGGTCTCGATGCCCTCAACGATCTCGTGGAGAAGGCCCAAGCCTTGGGTTATAAGGAGTTTGTCCTGGATCCAGGTTCGAGAACACCGGTGGAAACGTTGGCAAATTTGACCCATCTGCGTCGTTTGGCCATCAAGAAGAAATTCAGACCATTTGGTTATCCGGTCATTGCCTTTACCGGCAAGTCTGAACCGCTGGAAGAAATCATGGAGGCCAGTATTTATGTTGCCAAATACGCCAGTGCAGTTGTTTTGAAAACCAGTTCTCAAGCCCACCTTCTTCCTTTAATGACTTTAAGGCAAAATATCTATACTGATCCTCAGAAACCAATTCAAGTTGAGCCGAGCTTACATTCCGTAGGAAATGTCAACGAAAATTCTCCCTTGTACATTACGACGAACTTCTCCTTAACATACTACAGTGTGGAAGGGGAAGTGGAAACCTCCAAAATCCCCAGCTATATTCTCCCTATTGATACCGATGGAACCTCGGTACTCACTGCTTATGCCGCCGGAAAGTTTGAACCGGAGAAAATCACCGAAGCGATGCTTGCTTGTGGCATTGCCGATAAAGTAAAACATCGCACCGTGATCATTCCGGGCTATGTTGCTGTGATCTCGGGCAAACTTGCGGTATTATCCGGCTGGAAGGTTGTCGTCGGCCCACGGGAATCCAGTGGAATTGTTTCCTTCTCCAAGACCTTATCCCTATCTTAAGTCATAAAATAACCACAAATGTTTAATAAGCCAACTGTCTTGGCAGTGATGAAGTGAAACCTTCAGGCCACAAACGCGACGTCGCCGGAAGAATGAAGATATTTATTAATAGGCTAGACCCCTTGCCGCTTGTCGGCGCGATCAAATAATAATAATAGGTTATTTTCCAGAGTGGAAAGGAGTGGAGTACATGTCTGTCACCTTAGTGAAAGAAAGATATGCCAGCAAAGTTGGCGAGGTAGTGCTCGGAGCAACGCCGGAACAAGGAGGAACGAGAACTGCTACCGTGACCGTTGGGGGAGATAGCGCCTTACCTTTTCTCCACTTTGAAGGTCAAATGCCTAACCGTCCGGTAATCGCCATGGAGGTAACCGATATTGTGCCCGCATGGCAGGAGCTGATTACGCGGCAAATTGGAGATGTCCTCAATGACCCTGCGGCCTGGGCTAAAAAATGTGTAGACGAGTTTGGCGCGGATCTTATTTTCCTGAAATTTGATGGCGCTGATCCGGAAGGTGAAAATCGCTCACCCGAGGATTGTGCCCGGATTGTTCGGGAAGTCCTGGCTGCCGTCGGCGTTCCGCTCATTGTCGAAGGGTGTGACGATCCGGCCAAAAACAATGAGGTAATGACGGCTATTGCCGAAGCTGCCGCAGGCGAAAACCTGTTGATCGGTTTTGCGGAACAGGATAACTACAAGTCCATAGTGGCTGCAGCGATGGTTCATAAACATACTTTGATTGCGCGCTCCCCCCTGGATATTAACATCTGTAAACAGCTTAATATTTTAATCAATGAAATGGGCTTACCTTTAAACAAAATTATTATTGATCCAACTGTTGCGGGGCTCGGATTCGGTATCGAGTATGTATATTCTATTATGGAGCGAGCTCGCCTTGGAGCCTTGGCCAATGACAAAATGCTCTCCATGCCCATGATTTGTAACATTGGCTCTGAGGCGAATCGCTGCAAAGAGGCTTATGTATCTGCGGAGGAGTATCCCGGGTGGGGAGATCTCGCCGACCGCAGCGTGCTTTGGGAAGCAGTAACCGCTTCCGGTGTCCTCCAAGTCGGAGCCAGTATTCTTGTTATGCGCAACCCGGCAGCAGTACGGCTAGTCCGGAAAAACATTGCCGATTTGATGAGCGAGTGAGACATACTATTGTGGTGGGTGGTACAGCAGTGATTGGTACAGATGTAGAGGCTTTATTACCCAGAGTAACCCGTTATGGAATTATCTTGATATCAATTTTAAAGAATCCTTTGATATTGTAACGCTCATATTTTTTGATTTTTGTGCATTAAACACAGATGAACTAAACATACTGCTTGCAAAAATACACACGTCTCTTAAAGATAATGGATTTTTCATATTGGATATTGTTTCGGAAAACAAGGGAACGGCGATATCAACTAATATTTCCGTATGTGAAGAGGGATTCTGGAGCGGGGCTATTGTTTGGGTAATATTAGTATCAATCAACTCAACACAGGGCACTATTAATGCCCACTGGACACAAGGCGCATCTACAATAATTGCAAGTCTGCTAGCATTTGTCGTTTATGGAATAACAGTAACTTACACCATTAAAAATTATAGAGAACTAGGTGTTAAGGCTTAATGCAATTGTCAAGAAAAGAATGGTTCAACCACCTTTGATAGTCAGCAAGCCGTACTATTAGAAAACAATAAACACCAAATAAATAACATTTCACAGGGGCACCCTACGATTAAATTTCGTAGAGTGCCTTGCCCGTTTTCAGTCTTATTATTCTACATCTACCGTCGCGCCGGATTTGAATCCACTGTAAATTTGTCTTCGTAGACGGTAATCTTTTCGCTCCATTTTTTTGACGTTCGCAAAAAAGGAATTTTCATGCAGGAAATGAAGGATGGTACGCAGGAAATAATTGCGTGAATTAAGCACGTATGTCCGGGAATAAAATCATAAACTGTGCTATAATTAAACTATCGGATCTCCTTCCTCAATGACCTCGCATAAAGGTGAGTAAGTTGAATAGCTTTTGTGTTCTGTTGGTCAAAGGAAGTAGACTTGCATTGAATGAAAAAAGCGTGTGCAGTGAACTCAAATGTGGGTTTGCAGAAATGAAAGGGGATTGAAACCTATGGGTATGTTTAGCAAAGTGAAAGATCTATTTCAAGCGAATATTATGGATTTGGTGAACAAGTCGGAAGATCCTGAGAAAATGTTAAATCTTTATGTAGACCGGGCAATAGAAGAGGTTCGCAACTTTCATATTCAAGTTAACCGTGCCGTAGCGGATAAGATTCAACTTGAGGAGAACATTGAGGGTTTAAATAAGGAAATTGAACTGCGCACTGGTCAGGCAGCGCTAGCCGTACAACAGGGCAAGGATGACTTAGCCCGGGCTGCTTTGACTTATAAAAAACAGGCAGAAGCCAGCAAAATAGATTATGAGTCTCAACTTGTTGACCAGGCTAAAGTAGTGGAAGACCTTCAGGAGAACCTCCGCGTTCTTACGGAGAAATTAGAAAAGGCAAAGACGGAACGCAATAACCTTGTCATGCGCCAACGTCGTGCGCAAACCATGAAAAGAGCTAATGAAGCAATATCTGGGCTCTCCACCCATGATCCTTTGGCAGATATTGATCGGATGAAAGACCGGGTTCAACGTACGGAGGCGGAAGCCAAGGCTTCCCGCACAATGGTGAACACCAACACGATTGAGGATCAATTTGCGGAATTGGAAAAGAGTAAAGCGGATTCGGAAGTCGAAGATGAATTGGCTAAGCTTAAAGCAGGGTTTAAGAAAGAGCCGGAAAAGGAATAAACCAAATATACACCATTGGGTGGTTATAGACGCAAATCGTACAAGGAAATGGTAAGGATAAGGTGATTGGCATGAACTCGCGGACAAAACGAATAGGGGTTACCATTACAACTATCATGCTCATCGCGAGCCAGGCTTCACTTACCTTGGCACGTGGGGGCGGGGGAGTGGGCGGAAGTCTGGGAAAAAGTTCGAGCGGGTCTTTCTCAGGGGGTGGCCTTTCCGGAGGTGGTCTTTCCGGAGGTGGGGGACTCGGTGGGTTCTTCCCCTTCCCATTCTTTTTCTTCGGGGGTACTTCCGGAGGATCCGGGGGATTTTTCAGTTTAATCTTCTTAATGGTTATCTTCTACCTCATTTATAAAGCATGGCGCACCTTCAGTAGCGGGGGTCGAAGAAGGAAGATGAGGGGTCGTGGTTTTGGCGATGGAGATTTGAATGACTATTCCGGCGAGAACCCAATGGATTTAACCGGCCGACCGATTACGAATGCAGAAAGTCTTCAGCGCTTTGCTAAATCAATCGACTTTACGCGCGAAAACATGCGCTATTTTGCAGAAACCTTTCCACGATGGGATCGGGATTTCATTATTGGGCGGGTCCGTCAGGTCTTCTTTTGGTTGCAGGATGCCTGGAGTCGCCAAGACCTTTCGGCAGCCAATGATTTTTTAACAACAGCCCTGGGTAATAAGTACCGGACAGATCTGCAAGGGATGAAAGCGCGCGGAGAACGCAATATGATCAAGGAACCTGTGCTGAACACAGAGGACATTGAATTCATCCATAGCCAGTTGGATGAACAAACGCAACATTTAATAGCCATGGTTTCAGCGAGTTTAATTGATTATACCGTCGATACCTCTGAACGGCTGATATCCGGCGATAATACGCACAGGCTCTACTATACTGAATTCTGGGAGTTTGTTTGGCAGGATGATCGGTGGTTGCTTTCGAATATTTACCAGGAAGATGCTTTGGAAGTTACCAAAATTGCTCGTGGGGAGGAAGAGTGATGTTCTTAGTTAAAGAACCCGTTGTGCACCTTTGTACGCGCCCAACCGGTAAGATGTAAAGGGGTAAATTATCGTATTTGACAATTCCAGGCCGACATATTATTATTTATGTATTCTTATGTGTAACCCTATTTACAGGGGTGTCGCCAAGCGGTAAGGCACCAGACTCTGACTCTGGTATTCGTTGGTTCGAATCCAGCCACCCCTGCCAATCGTTTTTCTCGACGTCGAATAAGCGTCAAAGCCCGACTTGACGTCTTGTGCAAATCCTGTGATGAGGTTCATTGGCAATCCGAAAGAGGCAATGTAATGGAATTGGCCGCAGCTTATGCTGTGGCTTATCTGTTTATGTCGCAGAAAATGTTTTAGGAGGTAGAAACATTTATACCGGTCCATTGTAAATTAATCATTGCATAGTTTTTCAAAGCGATCGAATAATATATCTTTGAATTTTTCTCTAACCGATTTATCCAAAAATATTTCGTAAATTTTAAATAAAACCTTTCCTTCGGTCGAAAGAACCAGGATTGAACTCCTGGCAGCTGAAATATTTCCTATTTGCTTAAAAGGAACTTCTTTCGAGCCGAACCAGCCTTTTCTGCTTAAACTATCCTTGGTTATAATATATCTTTTGGTGACTGCGGGAAAATAGAATGTTACAAAATCCATCAGGGCAACCAAGAAAAAAATATCTAAAACCCTGACCCAGGACCATTTAAATAAAATTGAGAAAAACAGATTTATACAAATACTTGCAATAAGTATTCTTTTCAGACTTGCTGTGTAAGGTGGGTGTTTAGTTTCAAAAAGAATTTCTTGCTTATTGGCCACAAGTATCACCCCAAATTTGTTTGTTACAATTTAATAGTTCGGCTTGAGAAGCCCAAATCCTGTTTGTGATTTAGAGATTATTTGAGTTTTTAGCAATTGGATCCCGTTAAATTAAGTTAATAAAGGCCTCACAGTTTCTTTAACTATGAGGCTTTCAATAATATCAATAATCTTATATGCTTCCAATACTCAAACGGTCAGTTTGTCTTCTGGGCAGTTTCTGATTTTTGAAAGCTTTTTAATATTTTCGTACAAAGAATAATTATCCCCAGGGAAACCATGGTTAAACCTCCGGCCACGACAGTTAACAACCAGCCAAATGTCATATTGGACATTTCCACATTTATCACCTACTTCTTAGATTAATGAAGGTATCTCGTTGTTACATCAAATTTATACCCATACCCTGTAGAGCAGTGATAACAGCAATCATAATACTGGCTGCCAGCACCGAGCCAATCTGCCCTCCGGTGTTCACACCCATGGCGTGCATCAGCAGATATGTGTGGGGGTTGGCTTGGGTCCCTACTTTATGCACTACGCGGGCCGCCATCGGGAAAGCTGAAATGCCGGCGGCGCCAATTAAGGGGTTGACTTTTACTCTGGAGAAGATGTTCATAACTTTAGCGCCCATAACACCAAACGCAGTATCACCGCAAATTGCGATAAAACCGAGACATAAAATACCCAAAGTCTTCACAGTCAGGAAAACGTCTCCATTCATGGTAGCCCCAACTGTAAGGCCCAGGAATAAGGTGGAAATAGTGGCAATTTCGTTTTCAGCAGATTGTACTAATTTGCCGACTACCTTACATTCACGCAAAAAGTTGCCCAGCATCAAAGTTCCCATTAAGGGCGCGCCTGATGGTGCAATCAAGAGGGTAACTATGGTAACCACTATCGGGAATAAGGTCTTGGTTCTTTGTGTAACCGGTTTGAGCATATCATAGGACATTTTCATTTCCCGCTCTTTTTTCGTTGTACAGAGCTTCATCACCGGCGGTTGGATCAGCGGCACCAGTGACATATAGGAATAAGCGGCCACCGAAATGGGACCAAGCAGCGCGGGGTTAAATTTAGAAGTCATATAGATAGATGTAGGACCGTCACAAGCACCGATAATAGCAACGCAGATTGCTTCCATCTTGTCATAACCAAGTGCCAGGGCCAGAAGTAAAGTCAAGAAGATACCGAACTGGCCTGCCCCACCCAGGAGAAGGATTCTGGGGTTCTGAAGCAGCGGTCCAAAGTCGGTCATAGCACCGATACCTATAAACAGCAGGCAAGGGAACAGTTCGTTGGCGATTCCTGCATTATAGAGAACATCAAGGATTCCCTGATCAACAAGTTGTTGGCCTGCTTGCAACGGTAGGCCCAATACATGTTGCACGCTATCATGGAATATAAACCCTTCACGTGGTACATGGATTAATTCCGTTAAGGGTAAATTGGCCAAAACACAGCCGAAACCGATAGGTACCAGTAATAATGGTTCGTAATCCTTGGCAACACCCAGATAAAGCAAGATTAACCCGATAAGTATCATGACAATAGATTGCCAGGTTAAGTGCGTAAATCCGGCTAAAAGATTCATTAGAAAACTTTGTTGAGTCACAACATCTAATATTCCCATTCTCTTATACCGCCTCTTTATCTATGAATTATTTATCACTAAACTAAGCAACATGGTTTATTAAGCTGCCGAGCTTTTATCAGCTTGCGCAGCCTTCCTACGGCTTTTAATCCACCAGCCGCTGCCGCAGACCAGTACCGTAATCACGGCCGGAAGTACCCATTCCAGATTCTCAGGCATGTTTAAGATGGAATGAGGCATAGCTTGGATAATTCCATCAACTGTAGTATTGTAATACTTGGCCAATTCCGGCGCGGTAGTGTTGAAGAATTTGGCAACTTCTTCTCCGCTGGCATGACTGAAGTTATAAAGCAGGGGAGCAATTTTTTTGTCGGTATTGATCATTTCACCGGCAGTCCAGGCTATCAGGCCGGCACCGATATAGACAAAGGGAGGGAACTTATTCATTAACCAAACAAGCAGCTGACTGCCGACAATAATAATCGGGATACTCACAGCAAGACCGATTATCAACAGCAAATAATTCCCCTTACTAGCTGCTGCAACGGCAAGTACATTGTCCAGACTCATAATCAGGTCGGCTATGATAATCGTCTTAATAGCCGTCATCATATTGCTGGAGGCTTCCATTTCATCCTCGTCTTCTTCGTCAGTCAACAGCTTAATGCCGATCCAAATGAGCAGCAACCCCCCGATTGCTTGCAGATAAGGGATTCTCAAAAGAAAAACTGCCACAATAGTCAGGACAATACGCAAGATAATAGCTCCGGCGCTGCCCCAGAAAATAGCCATTTTCCGTTGCTTGGCTACTAAGTTACGGCTGGCCAAGGCGATAACAACTGCATTGTCTCCGCTCAAGACAAGATTTATTATTAATATGTTTATTAAGCCAAAAATTAATTCCTGTGTTTCCACATCACGCTCTCCTTTCCTCAATAACAAAATATCCAAAAAAATACAAACGGCCGGTACCTTTCTTTACTCCGGCCGTATTAAGAAGAACCTAGAACTACTCCAATGTCACAAGAACTGTTGTCGTAGTAACATTGGAACCGGCTACTGCATCGATTGAAGCTACAGTTCCATCAGCTGTCGAAAATACCTGAAGTTCCATCTTCATAGCTTCCAAAGTGGCAATTTCATCATCTTGCTCAACTTTGTCACCAACATTAACATTAATGGAAAGTAATTTTCCCGCCATGGGGGCATATATAGCTGTACTCACAACAAATGACCTCCTTTCTTGAATTTATCATTCCGGTGGGTTTGAGAGGACTCGAATTGATTAATCTACCTTTGAACCCTAGAATAGTATAACAATGTGTCTGACATTTTGTCAATCGCGGGATTTTAAGTCCAGTTCGTCTATCAATTAATCACATAGTTATACAATTCACATATTATAATGCAAAATAATGCAAAGATCATGCCAATAATGATTTATTATTAATGATTCCACTTATAAACTCTGAAATAAGAAAAAAATTTTCTATGGCATCCAAAATAAGTTACCTGGAGATTAATTCTGCTCAGTAACTAAATATCCGAGCCCCACTTGTGGTTACTTCTTAATAATCACTTTTCGGAAATATTTTAACCGGCTACTGTCCGGTTATCTGTATATATGTCCGGTTAATAATACAATGTATTACCTTGGCTTGAGTGTATTGTAGCCATGTTCCCCATACGGTTGAAGCTTATTCTGCCATTTTTCTTTCAGCTTCTTTAAGGCGTCTTTGATATCAAAAATGCCCTCTTTTGGTGTTTCTAAGATTTCTAATACCTCAATCACAAAGGCCTCTGCTCCAAATTCCTGCAACTCATTTTGAAGGAGTTTGTTTGTGTGCGAACCCCTTTCCAAACTAAAGCGTTTACCATTGATAGTCTTTAAGTTCGGGGTACTTTCAATAAGAATCTTTCCGTTTTTGGTGTTTCTGATCTGATAGATCCCCGCCTCAATTTCTATCTCTTTGTATAGCCGTTTAAGTTCTTTCTTGCGATCCATCATTATATCCTCCTTGTTCAATTAACTTTTTTACCAGGTTCCGCAGGTCCTCGGGAAAGGGAGCTCGGATGACCAGGGGCAGTCCGGTCGCAGGATGGAGAAAAGCGTACACCGAGGAGTGTAAGGCTTGACGCGAGAGTAATGTTGTATCACCATTGTATAGGTCATCTCCGAGCAAGGGGTGCTTGAAGCCTGCACAGTGGACACGAATTTGATGGGTTCGCCCGGTTTCTAAGATAAACTCCAGAAAAGTTGCATTGTAATAACGGCGGAGGACCCTGTAATGTGTTCGGGCCGGCTGGCCATTGGGTTGGACTTGACGTTTTATGAAACTATCAGGCGCAAACCCGATGGGGTCGTCGATAGTACCTTCATTTTCGAGTACAATTCCTTCTGCGAAGCCAAAGTATCGCTTCCGGATATGTCCGCGCTCCAGTTGCCAAGCGAGTTGTTGATGGGCAAATCGATTTTTGGCGATGATGACGACGCCAGAGGTATTCCGGTCAATCCGGTGAATTGGACGATAAAGATGGTGTTCTCCCTTGCGTTCCCAATAGCCGACGACGGCATTTCCTAAGGTGTTTGTGAGATAACGGTGTGTCGGATGAACCACTTGATTCGCAGGTTTGTTCACTACTAAAAGGTATTCGTCTTCGTAGAGAATATCGAGGGGGAGATTTTCTCCTAAAATGCTTGTTTTCTCATCGTGAAAAAGCTGAATGGATAACATTTCTCCTTCTTTGCCCCGTGCCGTTAAGTAAGTGAACTTCCCGTTAATCCATACTTGTTCGCCTTGTTTTAACCGTTGTAATATTCTGAGTGAGAAATGAAATTTGTGCCGCAGGATTGTCAGATATTTCTGACCGGAGTCCTCCGCTTGCAAACGGTATTCCCATAAAGTATGTTCTGCGTTCATAATGCCTCCTTAGTATTGGTACCCGTAATAGGATGTGTTAAAGACTTTTTACATAAAAGTGATGATAAAAAGGAAAATTATGAAATATGAAGAATATAACTAAATGTCTTCGCTATACTTTATTAATAGTAAGGAGGCCCCAAAGTGAAAGACCCGCGTATTGAAAAACTTGCCGATTCCTTAATCAATTACTCTATTGCACTCAAAACTGGTGAGAAAATCCTTATTGAAGTGATAGGACAGGACATTTTACTCGCCCAAGCTCTTGTGCGCTGCGCCTATCAAGCAGGCGGGTTACCCTTTTTGTCTACTGTTAATCATACCTTAATGCGCGAAGTATTAAAAGAATTCAAGATGGAGCAGGCAGAAGCAATGACCAGGTGGGATCTTGCCCGCATGAAAGAAATGCAGGCCTATATTGGAATCCGGGCCGGAGAAAATGCCAACGAATGGGCCGATATCCCCCCTGAAGCGATGAAAATTTATTTGTCTTACTACCAGAAACCGGTGCATAGCGAGCAACGGGTGCCGCATACCCGTTGGTGCGTGTTGAGATATCCGAACGCCTCTATGGCCCAGTTGGCAAATATGAGCATCGAAAGATTTGAGGATTTCTACTTTGAGGTGTGTAACATGGATTATGCTAAGATGTCGAAGGCCATGGATCCACTGAAAGCGCTGATGGAAAAAACTGATGAAGTACGCATTCTTGGCCCGGGGACAGATTTGGTCTTCTCAATTCAAGGGATGCCTGCCATCAAGTGTGATGGACACGCCAATATCCCGGATGGAGAGATATTTACTGCCCCGGAAAGAGAGTCAATCAATGGACGGATCAGTTATAATACGCCATCACTTTTCCAGGGCTTTACATATGAAAACACCGTGTTGGAATTTGAAAACGGAAAGATTGTCAAAGCGACTGCCAACGATACGGAACGGATCGAGTCCGTTTTTAATACTGACGAGGGAGCACGTTACGTCGGAGAATTTGCTCTTGGAGTCAATCCATATATTCAAACGCCGATGAAAGACACACTTTTTGATGAAAAGATTGATGGAAGTTTCCACTTTACTCCAGGATCCTGTTATGATGATTGTAACAATGGAAACAAATCTGCTATTCACTGGGATTTAGTGTGTATTCAAAGACCGGATTATGGCGGCGGCGAGATCTATTTTGATAATGTGTTGGTTCGCAAAGACGGGCGCTTTGTCTTGCCTGAACTTCAAGTGCTGAACCCGGAGAAGCTGAAGTCTTAAGAGACCAATTTGGATAAGGAGTCGATTGCAAGCGGTCATGAAGTATAAACGTTTACGTTTGGTCTACAACCCCTATGCCGGTCGGCGCAAATTAACCGCCCAACTGGATACTGTGATCCGCATTTTTCAGGAAAGCGGGCATGAGGTAAGTATCCATCGGGCATCCTCTCCCGAAGATGTTGAACAGATTGTTTCCCAAAGCAGGGATGTGGATCGGTTGGTTATTGCCGGGGGAGATGGCAGTATTCATCAGGCGGTCAACGGCTTACTCCGGATTTCAGCGGAAAAGCGCCCGGTTCTGGGTATTTTGCCTGTTGGAACAGCGAATGACTTGGCCTACGCGTTACATTTGCCGAAAAGCATTCCTGAGGCGTGTAAAGTCATTGGCAAAGGAAATACGTTTGAGATGGATACAGGGAAGGTCAATGACCGCTACTTTGTTAATGTGGCCAGCGCCGGACTTTTAACGGATGTTTCTCAAAAAGTTGATACCCGCGTCAAAAATACGCTTGGGCAATTAGCTTATTTTCTCAAAGGGATAGAAACCCTTCCGTCCTATCGTCCCTTTCATATCGAGTTTGAGAATGACGGAAAACGCTATTCGGAAGAGGTCGTTTTGTTTATGGCCGTGAATGGCTTCTCGGTAGGGGGCCTCAGAACACTTGTGCCAAGAGCATCCCTAACTGACGGTAAGCTGGACATTTTAATAGTTCCGGCAATTGGGTGGCCGGAAACCCTTCGTCTCCTATTAAGAGTTTTGAGGGGAGAAAAAGTTAATGCCGAAAAAATTGTGGAATTCCACACCTCTGAATTGACGGTCATCACTGATCGACCGATCAATTCAGATCTGGATGGAGAATCCGGTCCGGAAAGCACTTGGCATATTCAAATTGGACCTAAAATTTCAGTGCTCTGTTAAGGACCGGTATTTTTATTCTTCAAGAGGAGGGGTCCCATGATCGGCTCAGAATTTCAGCAGGAAATCTTAAAAAGACTCAGTGAGCTAAGTCAGGTCTATATTGTTGGCGGAGCAGTTCGCGACGCGCAATTGGGGATTCCTTTGAAGGATGTCGATGCGGTCATGGCCCTTCCGCTTCCGGAGATAGAGACAAAACTGATTGCTATGGGTTATAAGCCCCATCTGCTCGGCGCGCGTCAGCAGACGGTCAGTTTATTTCAGGGGACAGAACGAGTGGACATCGCAGCATTCTCAGGAGAGATTGAAACGAATGCCCGGTGTAGGGATTTCACCCTGAATGCTATATATCAAGATGTTCGGACAGGTGAAATCAAAGACCCGTTAAACGGGCTTGGAGACTTGCGGGCAAGACGACTGAAAGCCTGTGGGTGTGCGGCTGACCGGTTTAAAGAAGATCCCCTTAGGATTATGCGTCTAATTAGACTGGCAGTCCGTTATGACTTGGCAATCGAGTCAGAGACATGGCTGGCTGCGACAGAGCATGTTCCGCTTCTTGGGGAGGTGGCGGCGGAACGCTTAACGGAGGAGTTTGGACGAATTCTTATGCTGGATAAGATAGACCGGGCCTTAGAACTCCTCGATGACCTGGGGTACTTTCAGACTTGGCTCCCGGAACTGGCCAGGTTAAAAGGACTGGTTCAGAATCGTTACCATACCAAAGATGCTTGGGGACATACCCGGCAGGTCGTGATTAATACGATCCCGCGCTTAATCTTGCGTTTAGCGGCCTTATTTCATGATCTGGGAAAATGGGAAACCGCCAGTCGGGAATGCATCGTTTGGGGAACAATTCGCCGGACAGATCATGGGTTTGAAGTTGCGGGATTTAAGTTGCAGGGAAAAAACCTGGAGCGCTGGGTAAAGAAGGAAGCAGAAGTCCACGGGGGAAGACTTGATAACTATCCGGATACGATCATTGTCAAACGTATCAAACCGGCGCGAGCCACACCAATGAAACACCTGGAGATGGTTCCCGAGGGGAAGCGGCACTTTCTCCGGCACGAAAGGGAAAGCGTTCGCTTGCTCAAAGAAATCTTGCCTCGCTTTCGGTGGAGTATGTTTCTTCCCGGAGGAAGTCAGGGGGAACGAGAACTTGAATATTTAGTAGGGCATCATATGGCAGGGACACTTACCTTTATGAGCGAATTAAAGGGGGAAAGTGACCAGGCTAAGTTTCTCGAGAAGACGCGTCGCTTTGCATGGGAGATTGGCTGGAATGGTCAGGTGTATAATAAACAAAGGCTCGAAAATCTCTTGGATTTGTGGCGAGCGGATTTCCTTGGCGGGAAGCAGGATGCCGCCGAAAATATAGATCGGTTAGATGAGCTTCAGGGAGAAATCAGAAAGGCCTCTGCTTGCTTGGCGGAGCAGGCCGGTCTGCTCGATTGGACTCAGTTCGAAGAATTTGCCCGGGGCAAAGGGCTTGCCGGCGAGCGGTTCGGTCGGTTCAAGGAACAGGTGCGCCGCCAGATCATGATGGACCCAAAATATAGGTTGACAGATCCACAATTTCTTGAACGGGAATACGGAATCTATCGTTCTTCAATGGGAAAACAAATACAAAAATGAACCCTACGCCGCCAAATAGTGAGGGTTCATTTCTATGTATAAGGAGTATTTATACGTATTTTAAATATCCGGTATAATGGGTTATTGGAGAAAGATGGTGTTTTGGATGAATGATCAGGCACGTTGGAAATCGAACATCATAAGATGGGCAGGTGAGTTGGGTTTTGTCTCTATCGGGTTTACCTCGGCGGAACCGATTGACGGGCTTACTCAATTGTTACAAGCTCGTATTGATTTAGGTGCGGCAACGCCTTTCGAGAACAAAGAAATCAGGCAACGGATCGCTCCGCAAGCAGTTTGGCCAGATTGTCAGACGATCGTGGCCTTAGCCTGCCCGCTCCCATATTCGTCCTTTCCGCAGGAAGGGGAGGGTGTTCTTGCCCGTTCTGCAGTGGGGGAAGATTATCATCACTTAATGGCTCAGAAGATCAGTCGTCTGGTCGAGATCATGGCTGTCAATGACTGGCCGGGAACCTCGCGCCGACAAGTGGATAGCGGCCCATTAGTAGAGCGAGCCTTTGCGCGTCGGGCAGGGATTGGCTGGATTGGTCGGAACCAAAATCTCATTATTCCGGGATACGGTTCATTTGTGGCCTTAGCGCTGCTCCTTTTGGATCAAGAGCTTGAACCGGATCAGCCCTCTATACCTGACCATTGTGGAACCTGTCAAAGATGCGTTCAAGCCTGTCCGGCGCAAATCCTCGGGAAAGAGCCGTTTGCGGCCAAACACTGCGTCTCCTATCTTACCCAAAGTAAAGAGGTGCTTACACCTGAAGAGGGCGAGCGACTTGGCTTAAGAATATTTGGCTGTGACACCTGCCAGGAGGTTTGCCCACACAACAATAAAAGAATAGAGCAGGAAACCGCGTCTTCCTCTCCCTCCTCGCTCCGGCGTGGCGTCGATTTAAAAGATACTCTTAATTTAACCAAAGGGGAGTTTCAAAGACGTTTTAAAGCTACGGCCGCCGGTTGGCGTGGCAAGGGAGTTCTGCAGCGAAATGCCTCTTTTGCCCTGCGCAATCTTCAATCAGTACCGCCAATCATTACGCCAAATTGGCGTTAATTTAGCGGTAAATACGAAAAGGTCTCTTTTGGTACAAAAGGGCATTGTCCAAGTGGTGTGGCTTTACTTTTCTCCTTACTATTATTCGATATATAGACTATAATTAGAGTAGGTTTATTTCTGAGGTAACGACGCCATTAGTAACTATGCCATTAAATTGAAAGGAAATTTGAAAGTTAATTACAAGTTCATTTGAACCATTATGAAGGGTTCAAGCATGGGAAAATATTTTTGTCGGAGGGTTTTTCATGGAAATACGGGTTTATTATCAAGACACTGACGCAGGCGGGGTGGTTTATTACTCAAATTATCTGAAGTACTTCGAAAGTGGAAGGACCGAATACCTTCGTGACCGGGGGTTTTTGATCGGGGAAATGGCCCGGCGAGGTTTCGTCTTTCCGGTTGTGCACCTGGAGATTGATTACCGCGCTCCGGCTTTACTTGACGATTTACTTAGAGTGGAAACTGTCGTGCTGGAAATTAAAAAATCCTCTTTTACCCTTGCCCAACAGGTGCTGCGGGCTATTGACGGAAAACTGCTTGCGGACGGTAAAGTGATAATGGCATGCGTGGGGCCGGGAATGAAACCCCAGAGGTTGCCTGAGGAGATAATACAGGCCTTCAAAGAATAAATGATTATGAATGTCAACCCCTGCCCAATCTGCGCTCCACAAAACGCGCAATCCTTATGAGGGCTTCCTGTAGTTGTTCAATCGAATAAGCATAGGAACAGCGGATATATCCCTCTCCGGAAGGGCCAAAAGCGGTCCCCGGCACGACAGCAACTTTTTCTTCCTTTAAAAGTTCTTCGGCAAACTTCTCGGAGGACAAATTTGTTTTTGAGATATCCGGAAATACATAAAAGGCGCCTAAGGGTTCGAAACAGTCAAGACCCATTTGCCGAAAGCCGTGAACCATGAGGCGACGTCGCCGATCATAAGCAGTGATCATGTCATTTTTAGCTTCAGTGGCGGAACGTAACGCTTCTATGGCGGCTATTTGTCCCATAATGGGGGCACAGAGCATGGTGTATTGGTGAATGCGGGTCAGCCCTTGGATAAGGTCAGGATGTCCGGCAACGTACCCGATTCTCCAACCGGTCATGGCGTAGGATTTTGAGAAGCCACTGACCAAGAGCGTGCGGTCATGCATGCCAGGTAAGCCGGCAAAGGAGACATGTTTTCCGTCATAAGTGAGATCAGAATAAATATCATCTGCAAGAACGAGCAGATCATGCTTTGTCACGAAATCGGCGATAGGGAGAAGGTCTTCGCGACGCATGATCGCCCCGGTTGGGTTATTCGGGTAGGAGAGCACCAAGAGTTTGGCTTGCGGTGTATAAACCCGGTTTAAGTCTTCCACGCGTAAACGAAAGTCGTCTTTGGCATGGGTTGGAACGTAACAGACGCTTGCTCCGGCTAAGATGGCGCAAGGGGCGTAGGATACATAGGACGGATCCGGAACCAAGACGACATCTCCCGGATCGAGCACGGCCCGCATCACGAGGTCAACGGCTTCGCTGCCTCCAGTGGTTATGAGAATTTCTGTAGCCGGATCGTAGTTTAGTCCCATCGAGTTATTTAAGTAAAGGGAAAGTTCTTCACGCAATTCCAGGAGACCGGCATTACTGGTATACATGGTCTGTCCCTGTTCTAAAGAAAACATGCCGCTTTCGCGCACGGTCCAGGGGGTGACAAAATCGGGTTCTCCGACGCCTAAGGAGATGACATCCTGCATAGTGGCCACCAGATCAAAGAACTTGCGGATCCCTGAAGGAGGCAGAGTAGCGACATGGGAGGCGAGGTAACGATTCATGGCGAAACCACGAGACGTTGAATCGTCTCTTCCTCTCCCATAAGCTCGATTCCGTTTTGCTTATAGCGGCGAAGCACAAAGTGGGTCGCAGTACTCTGGACATGCTCAAGAGGGGCTAATTTTTCCGCCACAAAAAGAGCGACGTCTTGCATTGTTTTACCTTCAATGAGCAGAGATAGATCGTAGCCGCCGGACATCAGAAAAAGTGTTTTGATCTCAGGAAATTTTTGTAATCGTTTGGCAATTTTATCGAAACCGTAGCCCCGCTGGGGCAAGACTTTAACTTCGATAAGGGCGGAAACCTTTTCTTCACCGGTTCGAGCCCAATTGATCATGGGTTTATAGCCGACAATGACTTTTTCCTTTTCCCAATCGATGATCCGTTGTCTGATGTATTCAGCAGGCAATCCGGTTTGCACGGAAAGTTCTTCTGGTGTCAGACGACAATCCTCAGCGATGATTTTGAGTAGTTTATGATCCTCTTCAGTAAGCATTTAATCCACCTCTTTATATAAACATCATAACAAACATAGTTTAATTATATCACGCTTTTATACAACAAGGTTAGGCGAACTCGTTACGCTAAATAATTCAGTGGGGGGTCTCTACTCTCCTTAAAACAATAGAGAAAGAACTTGATGAGTAATCTCCCATTTTTTAAAGTAGGAAATGATTCACTTACTCGGGTTAAATTGAAGCTTTCGTCGCATTAAGCAGTCCTCCGGCAAGAAGGATTTTAGCTTGCCGTTCGCTGAGATCATGCTTAACCCAAACCGGGTCTGAGTCGTTGTTAAGGGTAATGGCAAAAGGAGCAGGCGTAAGAATTGCCTGATGCAGGTTTACGAGGTGTAAAATATTCCCGGCATGCATGCGAGTAAGGTCTTCTTCGTTGACAAAGGTGATTGGAAGTATGCCGAAATTGATCAGATTGGCACGGTGGATGCGCGCAAAACTCCGGGCTAAGACAACGCGCAGTCCCAAGTACATGGGAGCAAGGGCGGCGTGTTCGCGGCTTGAGCCTTGACCGTAATTGTGACCGGCAACAATGATACTTTGTTTTAGGGTCTTGGCCTTGGAAGCAAAGTGCGCGTCGATTTTGTGAAAGGTGAATTCTGAAATGGCCGGTATGTTCGAACGGAGCGGGAGAATCTTGGCTCCGGCGGGCATAATATCGTCTGTTGTCACATTAGCACCAAGCTTTAAGATAATGGGTAAGCTGAGCGTATTAGCCAGGGCAGGGGCAAGGGGCAGCGGCTGAATGTTGGGACCGCGTCGAATTGGGGTATCCGCAGTACCGGGAGGTAAGATCATGCTGTCATCAATGCGAAACAGCTCTGGGAAATCCACAACGGGAGGGAGTCCTAAGGTGCGCGGATCAGTCAAATAGCCTGTCAAGGCACTGGCTGCTGCAATTTCAGGGCTCGCCAGAAAAACCGAGGCATCTTGGGTTCCGCTCCTACCTTCGAAATTACGGTTAAAAGTTCGGACAGAGATTCCTTTCGAGACCGGTGATTGGCCCATGCCAATACACGGACCACAGGAAGCCTCAAGCAGTCGTGCCCCGCTGTCCAGGAGATCAGTCAAGGCACCATTATTGGCAAGCATACTTAAAACTTGACGGGACCCGGGAGAAATAACTAAGCTTACGTCCGGATGAACATGCTTGCCTTTCAGGATCTGACTGACACTCATCAGGTCCTGGTAGGAAGAATTTGTACAACTACCGATGGCCACTTGATTTACGGACAGAGCTGAGCGCTCAGTTACCGGAAGTACATTGTCCGGACTATGGGGTTGGGCAACCAACGGAGCAAGCAGGGAAAGATCGATTTCAATCTCTTCATCATAGGAGGCATCCTGATCAGCAGAGAGAGGAATAAAGTCCGCCGCTCTCCCTTGCGCTTCTAAAAACCGAAGGGTTTGCTCGTCACTGGGAAAAATTGAAGAAGATGCCCCGAGTTCCGCGCCCATATTGGTGATGGTTGCGCGTTGTGGGACAGTAAGGGTTTGCACGCCCGGCCCGGCATATTCGATGATTTTCCCAACACCCCCTTTGACAGAGAGCACACGAAGAATTTCCAGAATAATATCTTTGGCTGAAACCCAGTCTGAGAGTTGCCCTGTCAGCCAGATCCGCAGGACTTTGGGGTTGGGAAGATAAAAAGCTCCGCCGCCCATTGCCACGGCAACGTCTAAACCCCCGGCACCCATGGCCAGCATGCCCATTCCGCCGGCAGTGGGGGTATGACTGTCTGAACCAAGTAAGGTTTTACCGGGTTTAGCGAAGCGTTCCAGATGGACTTGGTGACAAATTCCGTTACCCGGTCGGGAAAAATAGGCACCGAAGCGGGCGGCAGCGCTCTGTAAAAACGCGTGGTCATCCGCATTTTCAAACCCTGTTTGCAGGGTATTGTGATCTATGTAACTGACCGAGCACTCCGTTCGGACTCTGGAAATGTTCATAGCTTCAAATTGCAAATAAGCCATTGTGCCGGTAGCGTCCTGGGTTAACGTCTGATCAATTTTAAGGGCGATTTCGTTTCCTTCTGCTAAGTTGCCGGACACCAGGTGCGATGTTAGTATTTTTTGAGTCAGATTTTGTCCCATGATCATTCCTCCTTCGAATGTTCTTAACTCTACCAAAAACAAGACGAAACAGCCAGGGTTTTCCTGAAAGAATACAGAATATCTTTTGAGTATTAAGTATATCTGCTTACATAGTAGTGTTAAGTTGGGTTTGCCATAATTTCAGGTTATAATAGTTTAAGTTATAATATTTTAATAGGAAGGTCAAGATTTAATCAGGGAGGAAGTAATCATTATATGCCCATGTATGAATTTGGGTGTCCGAGCTGTGGCATTCTGACGACGGAATTATATAAGATGGGGGAAAACGGTGAGTTGTTAACGTGTGCTAAGTGCGGGCATGCCGGGCTCACGAAACATTTAGCCGGGTTTGCAAGTCCGGGAGTCTCCGGAGGCGGGAATTGCTCATCAGGATGTAGAGGTAACTGTACCGGATGTCATTGAAAGGGGAACAATATTCTTGAACAAGCGCCTGAATATTGTCCTGGTTGAGCCAGAAATTCCTCCGAATACGGGGAATGTGGTTCGGCTTTGTGCTGCAACCGGGGCAACACTTCATCTGGTAAAGCCATTAGGGTTTAGTATCGATGACAAGCAATTAAAACGTGCCGGCTTAGACTACTGGCACTTGCTGGAGATATTTATTTACGAAAATTTTGAGGAGTTTGAGGAGAAAAACCCAGGAGGCCCCCGTTACTTAGCGACCACAAAAGGCGGACGGGCGTATACTGACCTAACGTATGTGCCTGGGGGATACCTGCTTTTTGGGAAGGAAACAAAAGGATTGGCTCCCGAAATTTTAGCGCGTTACCCGGATACGGCCTTCCGGTTACCGATGCGTGCAGAAGCTCGTTGCTTGAATTTATCGAATTCTGTGGCGGTTGTTGTTTATGAAACATTACGTCAATGGGGTTTCCCGGAACTTGTCTAGAAAGGAGGTCAATCATGACCTATGCGTTAACCTTTTTCGTGGCACTCGGGATAGCGGCAATCGCTACTCCGGTTTCAATGAAATTGGCGGGTAGGTGGGGAGCTATCGCTTATCCGGGTGGTCGGCATGTTCACACTAAGCAGATTCCTTGTCTTGGCGGGTTGGCAATATATGCTGCCTTTTGGAGTGCAGCCCTGATCATGCAAGTGTGGGATCAACAAATGTTGGGCTTATTCCTGGGAAGTACGCTTATTTTGGGGGTAGGGATTTGGGACGATGTCCGCGGCATGCGACCTTTAGTTAAGTTTATTTGGCAAATCGCGGCGGCAGCAGTGCTAATCTTTTTTGACTTTTCTATGAAGACCATCTCCCTGCCATTTATTAAGGATATTCATTTCGATAAACCAGGTTTTGGTGCAGTTGGTCTTATCTTAATGCTCTTTTGGGTTGTCGGCTTGGTGAACACCGTCAATGTTTCAGATGGACTCGATGGCTTAGCCGCAGGAATTTGTTTTATAGCGGCACTTTTGCTGTTTTGGTCGGCGAACCAAATTGTTCAACCAACGGTTGCTCCCGCCCATCTTACATTGGCCTTGGCAGGAGCGCTCCTCGGGTTTTTATTTTTTAATTTCCCCCCGGCGCGTGTTTTTATGGGTGATTCGGGAAGCATGTTCCTCGGCTACATAATTGGAGGAATTTCGATCATGGGTCTGCTCAAAACGGCGACGATTCTGGGATTGGTTTTTCCACTTCTTGTTTTAGGTATGCCGGTTACAGACCTAACCTTTGCAATTATTCGTCGCAAGCTGCGAGGACTGTCTATGGCGACAGCTGACCGAGGGCATCTGCACCATCGTTTACTGGATGCCGGATTGACTCAACGGTCGGCAGTGCTTTCAATGTATGGGATAAGTGCTTGCTTTGGCGTGGCCGCTGTGCTTGGAGCCAAAGGGCAATGGATTTGGGCCTTGGCTGTTCTCTTTGTAGTTTTTACATTGCTTATTATCATTCTAATGCGTAGAACAGCTATGCTGGCGGTTTTTAGCCGACGTCATTCAAAGTGACTCGTTTGCCAAATATTACATCCCTGGCGCAAAGGCATTATTACACTTCATTTTTTACCAACACATAAGATGGTGAGAAAGGGGGTATAAGTATGCCATTAAAAGTGGTTACCTTTTATAATGGCTTAATAGAACAAACAAAGGGTTATCCCTATCTTCAACGCTACGGGAATATCATCAACCAATTAGCTATTTTTGAGATTTCTATTCAGAATAACGGAACACTCCTTGGGCGTCCAAGTCGACGGCTAATTAATGAGGCCCATGCTATGGGGAACAAAGTTTTCCTGGTCGTTAGTAATTTAACCCCCCAAGGTCAGTTTTCCACCGTTTTAATCGAACGTTTGGTTCGTGATCAAGATTTTGCCAACCTTGTTTGGCATAATATAAGAAATGTCTTGGTTGAGTATCAGTGTGATGGGGTTAATCTTGATTTGGAGAAAGCGGCACCTGCGGACCGACCCCTGTTCAGCAAGCTGATCAGAGACTGGTCGATTCGGTTTAAACGGGAGAATTTCTTAGTTTCAATCGATGTACCGGCTAAGTCTTCCGATGAACCACTGGATGAATGGAAGGGATCCTTTGATTATCGAGCAATTGGGCAGGCTGTCGATGAGGTAATTATTATGACTTACGAAGAGCATTGGGCAGCAAGTGAACCGGGATCTGTCGCCTCAATTCCTTGGGTTACCGGAGTGATGCAGCATGCAATTGCCAATATTCCACGCCGGAAAATTTATATGGGAATTCCAATCTATGGGTACGATTGGCCGGAGACAGGAGCCGGTCGTGTTATCGGCTATCAACGGGCAATAGAGCTGGCACGACGGCATGGGGCCCCGCTGCAATGGGATGCAAGGCAATATAGCACATACTTCCGTTACGAGACTATGCGGGTCCGCCATACCGTATATTTCGAGGATCCCCGTAGCTTACGAGACAAGCTGGACATTGCTTTGCAGCTGGGTATTCGTGGTGTGGCACTATGGGAAATGAACCTTAGCTATCCTGGTTTCTGGGATGTACTTCAAACATACGTTAAGCGGCTATAAGCAAATAGGAGAGGTAGATGGGGGAGAGTTCCAGCGTCTTCTGCAACGTTAGGCTCCGGAAAGCCAACTCAGGGCGTTAAAGCCCGGTGATATATTTGAGGTTTAAATATTTAAATATCCCGCTTGATTTTTTCAGGCGGGATATTTTTATGCAAAAACGGTAAAACTTTTATCGAAAGGAGATGAGCTGATGACAAGAATACCATGTTCGACACGTTGTCTTTATGCGGTTGAAGGACACTGCCGCTTAGAACACCTTCTCGGAGAGCGGCGGGGAGCGACCTGTCCGCATTATGAAGAAGATTTCGATATCATGAGTAGGGGGAGAATCTAGTATGAAGCAGTCAAAACCAAAGGTAAAGCGAATAGATCCACTTGAACCGTTGAAAATGGAGATTGCAGCTGAATTGGGTTTACTCAATCAGATTAATAGTGAGGGGTGGCATTCTTTAAGCGCCAAAGAGGCAGGAAAAATCGGAGGGCTTATGACTCAAAGGAGACGAAAAAAATGATTTGTTCGATAATGTGGAAACCAGATTGGAGTGGAAGAGCCCGTCCCTAAGACGGGTTTTTCTGTACTTATTTTAGAAAGTATAACTTTTAGTTACTTACTTTCTGTAGCATAAGTTGATTAGACAATTCGTCAATTTCACGATACAATTAATAAGTTATAAAGATCAAAATATTAAACAAAAATTAACAAAAGAAGATTGAAAAGTTCGTATAACCATATTGTTTCTTAGGATATCCAAAGGGGAAGGATGGTGAACCTTGTAAATATTCAAAAAATTGATAATTCCAAATATGGCTTTGTTCACCTCCATAACCATACGGAATTCAGCCTGCTTGATGGAGCAGCACGGATCAAAAATTTGGTTAAGCGTGCGGTTGAATTAAAGATGACAGCCTTGGCCATAACTGATCATGGAGTCATGTATGGAGTCATGGACTTCTATAAGGCTTGCCTTCAAGAGGGGATTAAACCGATCATCGGCTGCGAAGTCTATGTTGCCCCCCATAAACGGTCGGATCGGACGCCGGGAAAGGATGATGCCAATCATCACTTAGTGCTCATAGCTGAGAATAAGGAAGGATATCACAACCTGATTAAGTTAGTGTCGATGGCCCATATCGAAGGTTTTTATTATAAACCTCGCGTAGATAAAGAAATCCTTCGCCGGCATGCCGCGGGACTTATTGCGCTTAGTGCCTGTTTGGCAGGGGAGGTAGCGAGCTGCCTTCTGCGGGACCAATTAGCAACAGCTATCAAGAGCGCTCTCGAGTATGAGGAGATTTTCGGGAAGGGAAATTTTTTTCTCGAAATCCAGGATCACGGTTTGGCGGAGCAACGCAAAGTCATTGCCGGACTATGGAAGATGCATGAACACACGGGGATTCCGATGGTGGCAACCAATGATGTGCATTATGTGGACCGTGAGGATGCTTTTGTTCAAGACGCTTTGCTCTGCATCCAAACCGGTAAAACCTTAGCGGATACCGCACGGATGCGTTTTTCCAGTCAAGAGTTCTACCTCAAATCTGAACGGGAAATGACGCTTCTGTTTGGGGAACACCCTGAACTGCTGGAAAATACGGCACGAATCGCCAAACGCTGTCAAGTAGAGTTTCAATTTGGCGGTAACTTTTTACCGGTTTTTGAAGTTCCCGCAGGGTATACGTTAGATGGTTATCTTGAAGCAGAATGTCGCAAGGCTTTTCCACATTTTTACCCTCAAATGACAGAAAAGGAACGGGTTCGCTTGGACTATGAACTCCAAGTCATTTTCCAGACAGGTTTTGCGGGATATTTTCTGATTGTTGCCGATTTTTGTCGTTTTGCCAAGGAAAACGGCGTGGCTGTCGGTCCTGGGAGGGGATCCGCGGCGGCGAGTATGGTTGCTTATTTACTAGGGATCACGTCGGTTGAACCGCTGCGCTTTGATCTTCTGTTTGAACGCTTTTTGAATCCGGAACGAATCTCTATGCCGGATATTGACATAGACTTTGACCCAGACGGCCGCGAACGTGTGATCCGCTATGTTACCGAAAAATATGGTGCGGATAAGGTATGCCAAATTATAACTTTTGGAACCATGGGGGCTAAAGCGGCGGTCAGAGATGGCGGAAGGGTTTTGGCGATGCCCTTAGCCCGGGTCGATAAAGTAGCGAAAGCCATTCCCTCGGATTTAGGTATGACTTTAGATAAAGCCTTAAGCGTATCTCCTGATTTAGCCCGTATGGTCGAAGGGGATGAAGAAATTAAAAGGCTCTACACCTTAGCGAGGTCTCTCGAAGGCATGACCAGACACGCTTCAACGCATGCTGCCGGAATCGTCATCTCTCAGGAACCCCTGATCAATCACCTCCCCCTCCAGCGGACGTCAGAGGGCTTTGTGATGACCCAATTCCCGATGAAAGCGGTCGAAGAAATTGGGCTTCTGAAGATGGACTTTTTGGGTTTGCGCAACTTAACAATCTTGCAGGAGACCGTGCGCCGGATTGAAGAGACGCGTGGGTTAAAACTGGATTTACGGACTCTGACCTTGGATGATCCCCAGACATATACATTATTAGCCTCGGGAAACAGTACCGGGATCTTCCAGCTGGAAAGCGGTGGTATGCGCGCGATCCTTAAGGAACTCAAGCCGACCTGCTTTGAAGACATTATCGCTGTCGTGGCCTTATATCGGCCGGGTCCGATGGAACAGATCCCGGAATTTATCCGGCGAAAAAACGGAGGGGAGATCACTTATCTGCATCCCAAACTGGAACCTATTCTTAAATCCACTTACGGAATTATCGTTTATCAGGAACAAGTCATGCAAATCGCTCGGGACATTGGGGGCTATTCTCTGGGTCGTGCGGATTTACTCCGTCGGGCGATGGGGAAAAAGAAAAAAGAAATTATGGAAGAAGAACGTCAGAATTTCACTCAGGGGCTGCAAGATAAGGATGGGAAATGGATTATCCCGGGCGCCCTGCGGATTGGGTTGACTCTTCGTGAAGCGGAAGAAATTTTCGATTTAATGGCTAAATTTGCGGAATATGGCTTTAATAAAGGACATGCCACGGCCTATGCCGTGATTACGTATCAAACGGCCTATTTAAAAGCAAACTATCCCTTAGAGTTTATGGCGGCGCTCTTAAGTACCGTGATGGGCTCGTCAGATAAAATATCGTTTTATATTCAAGATGCCAAGTTAAGTGGGATTCAGGTGCTTCCCCCGGATGTGCAGTATAGTCAAGCCGGGTTTTCCATTGAAGAGCAAGCCATTCGCTTTGGCTTGGGAGCCATCCGCAATGTGGGAGTCAATGTCGTGGAGAAGATTTTAGAAGTCAGGACCGATGGCTGCTTTAAATCCCTCGATGATTTCTGCTTGCGTGTTGATCAAAAGGTTTTAAACCGGCGTGTTTTGGAAAGTTTAGTCCGCTCCGGCGCCTTTGCTTCGATTTGTTCCCGGGTTCAGGCTTTAGCAGTTCTTGATCAGGTTTTAGATATGGCCGGGCGTAGACAAAAAGATCGAATTTCTGGTCAATTTTCTCTTTTCGATCTGGACGAAGATCTGAATGAAGGGATTAAATTGCCTGAACTTCCGGATTTTTCAGAGCGAGAGATCCTGGACCTGGAAAAGGAATACCTTGGGCTCTACTTAAGTGGGCATCCTCTTTCCTCAGTTCTGCTTCAACTTCAGCCCTTTATATCATCCGATATTTTGACCTGTCTTGAAGGCGAGGAGGAAAAGAAAGTTGCTCTCGGCGGATTAATAACCGGCTTTCGGCAGAATGTGACAAAAAAAGGTGAGATGATGGCCAGCTTTGTGCTGGAAGACTTAACGGGAGGGATTGAGGTCTTAATTTTTCCGCGAGTCTATATGCAAACCCATGCTTTAGGCAATGACCAAGTCATCGTGGTTGTCGGGAAGTATATCATCCGGGATGAAGAGAAAAAAATCTTTGCTGAAAAAATAACAACCCTTGAGGACTTATTATCCGCGAAAGAGTCATCGCCGTTCTCTCAACTAACTACTACCCCGGTCCGGAAAAAGCTCCCCCCTCCATCGGTAACGGCTGGAAAACGTCTATTTTTAAGATTTGCCACGGAAAAAGATGATCTGATGGAAGCGACCATGAACATCCTCCAACGATTTCCCGGAAGCCAACCGGTGTATTTTTTCTTTGAAGACACCCAGAAAGTCATAGAAGGAGAACGCAAGTTTTGGGTAAATGACGAGTATGACCTGGAGACTGTACTTTATGAAGTGATGGGCCGTAGTAATGTGGTTTGGAAATCGGAAAAAAATTTCGTTTAATTGTGTTCTGAGCAGCAGGACTCTGGACTTTTAAGGCGAAATTCAATTCTAAAAATAATCTGAAAAAAGGAGACACATTGTGCGTACTGCAATTTATCCAGGAACGTTCGACCCGGTAACTAATGGGCATCTCGATATTTTAAACCGCGCAACAGAGCTATTTGACGGAGTAACTATTGCCATTGCTGCAGATAGTAATAAGACACCCTTGTTTACGCTAGGAGAGAGAATGGAACTACTCTCGAATGCAACGAAAGACATGCCGAATGTCAGGGTCAGTGTTTTTGAAGGGTTGACAGTTGAATTTGCACGAAAATGTGGAGCTGTAGCCATTATTAGGGGATTACGCGCCTTATCCGATTTTGAATATGAATTTCAACTCGCCTTAATGAACAAGAAGATAGCCTCAGATATTGAAACAATATTCCTGATGACCCAGAGTGAATTCTCCTTTATTAGTTCCAGCACGATCAAGTGGGCGGCCAGTTTACATGCCGGAGTTTCGGATTTTGTACCGGCATATGTCGAAAAGGCATTATTCTCTAAATATTCTGGCTCACGCACTGATTTAAATAGTGAGGATTAAAAGGTACCTTTGTTGCACAATCAGAAGTGCTATGGTATCATAATACGGATTTAATAAGGGGGCTTTTCGAATGTGGACCGTCATTTATATTGCACCCAATAAGTTAATTGCGGAAAAGTATAAAGCAATCCTCACAGAAGAAGGGATGCTTGTTCAACTTCGCCCGATTGGTTCAGCGCATCTGGGTGATCATGCTTCAGTCGAAATTCTCGTTCCGGAATTAGAAGCCGAAGAAGCGCATGAAATCATTACCGGCGACATAGGGAGCTAATATATGCTTAAAGATATATTCAAAAAAACTAAGTACGTTACCATTCAATCTACTCCAACTGCTCCAGTGCAGAAACCTGGTCCCTCTGATGTTTCTCAGCCAGAACCTATGACCGTAAGGAAAAAAGAACCTCATGAAAGTCTTTGGGTTAAATGCCCGAAGTGCGGGGAAGTTCTCTCCACCAAAAATCTTGAGGAAAACGCACGGGTTTGTACGGCGTGTGAGTATCATTTTCGAATTTCCGCCAGGGCACGTCTGCGGCTTTTGGTTGATGAAAACAGTTTTGAGGAATGGAATACCGAGCTGCTTTCACTGGATCCCATGGAGTTTCCGGGTTATCAAGATAAGCTCCTGGAGGCACAGGAAAAGTCAGGTATGATGGAAGGCGTGCTTACGGGACGGGCCAAGATAGAGGGAATTCCTGTTGTGCTTGCGTTCAATGAAGCGAGTTTCATGATGGGCAGCATGGGCTCTGTGGTTGGAGAAAAGATTGTTCGGGCGATTGAAAGGGCAATTGGTTTGCGCTTACCGGTGGTCATATTTTCTACTTCCGGGGGTGCCCGGATGCAGGAAGGAATTCTCTCTCTTTACCAGATGGCGAAGACCAGCGCCGCTCTGGGCCGGTTGGCTGAAAATCGGTTATTGTATATTTCGGTACTTACAAATCCCACGTTCGGAGGGGTTACAGCCAGTTATGCTTCACTCGGGGACATTATCATCGCTGAACCCAATGCTTTAATTGGCTTTACAGGACCGCGTGTGATCATGCAGACCATTAGGCAAGAACTACCTGCAGGCGCACAAACGGCGGAGTTTAATCAGAAGCACGGCTTGATTGATCTGATCGTGGGACGTGTTCAGATGCGCTCGGCTTTGGCACGCTTGTTGCTATACCATCAGGAAGGGGCTTAGTATGGCAAAAGTGTTCGATTTTGAAAAACCAATCTCCGAACTTGTTCAGAAGATTTCGGAACTTCAGAAGTTCTCTGCTGACAAGGGTATTGACCTGTCCCAGGAAGTTGCTACCCTTGAAAAGAAAGTGGCTCTTTTGAAGATGGAGATCTACAATAACCTTGAACCTTGGCAAAAAGTTAAGATCGCCAGACATCCGGAGCGGCCAAATTTTTATGACTATGCTCCGCTTCTGTTTGAAGATTTTATAGAACTCAAAGGGGATCGTCACTATGCGGATGATCGCTCGGTTGTGGGCGGAATTGCCCTTTTTCAAGGCACAGCAGTGACGGTGATTGCCCAGGTTAAGGGAAGAAACATTAAGGAGCATATGAAGCGTAATTTTGGCATGCCATATCCGGAAGGATATCGCAAAGCGGTGCGCCTGATGGATCAGGCCGAAAAATTCGGCCGACCGGTCTTAACATTTATCGATACTCCTGGAGCCGCCTGCGACTTAGGTGCGGAAGAACGAGGACAGGGTGAGGCCATTGCCAGGAGTCTTTTGGCGATGGCGGGCTATCATGTACCGGTGATCAGTACGGTTATCGGTGAGGGCGGAAGCGGCGGCGCACTCGCCCTGGGGGTAGGTAATGTAATTTTGATGCTGGAAAACTCCTTTTACTCGGTCATTGCCCCGGAAAGTTGTGCATCAATTCTTTGGAAGGACACGACCAAGGCGAATGAAGCGGCGGCAGCTTTAAAGTTTACGGCTCAGGATCTGTTAAGACTTGGGGTAGCAGATGAGATAATACGAGAACCCCAAGGCGGCGCCCATTACAACCTAAATCAAACTGCGGAAGAATTAGCGCCGGTTATTTCAAAGTACCTCGTGCGGTTGAGAGCAGAGACTCCGGAAGCACTGCGGGAAAAACGATATCAGAAGTTACAGGCAATTGGGGTTTATCAAGAAAATGTCACCCTAAGTTCAGCTAACGGTCTTGACTAAATCATAAAATTAATGTATCATACCTAAGTCATCTTTAATCAACGGTTTAACTAATTGGGCGAGTGGCGGAATGGCAGACGCGTCGGTCTCAAAATCCGATATACGTGAGTATGTGGGGGTTCAAGTCCCCCTTCGCCCACCAAGATGAATTTATTAATAGAGCCTGTGAAGGCTCTATTTTTATATCCTAAATAGTCTTAATCGAATGACTATTTCTCTGGTTTTTTAAACAATGTGGCAGCAGAATACAAGGGATTGTCGCGCTGTTTAGAGAATACTTCTTGTATAGAATTCGAACGATAATGAGGTGGACTTTATTAACAAGGTTATTAGGTCAAGAGCAGTAATTATCAGTTTAATACTATTAGGTCTTATTATTTGGCTGGGGATAAAATTATTATCCCCGCAACCAAACTCTCCGTTTGAGGAATTGATTCCAATTCCTACTAGTGCCATTCAGATTCCAAATATTTTCTGCCCAAGTGACAAAGATAACGATGGGGTAAATGATATGGAGGACATTGTCAAGGGGGCAAGGTCAGAAGTCATGAGAAAACCCAAGTATCTCAGTTCCTATTACCAAGGAGGCTTTCCGCCGGAAACCGAAGGAGTATGTACCGATGTTGTGTGGAGAGCTATGCGTGATGCAGGTTATGATTTAAAGACTCTGGTAGATAAAGATATTCGCGAAAATAGTGCAAGTTATCCTCGTATTGCAGGTAAACCGGATCCAAATATTGATTTTCGCCGAGTACCTAACCTTATTGTATTCTTTCGCAAGCATGCAGTGGAACTTACTAAAGAGATAAAACCGGGTGATGTTGCTAATCTCTATCTCTGGCAGGCCGGGGATATTGTTACTTATGGCTATCCTCATGAACATATCGCCATAGTTTCTGATAAACGACGCAAGGACGGCGTGCCATATATTTTACACAATGCTGGGCCGTACGCATGTGAGACAGATCAACTGCAAGATTGGCCTTCTCAAATAACCGGACATTTCCGGTTCCCGAAGTTTTAGGCTTTAGAACACGCACCTCAATCATTTGTTAGGAAACAGGGGGTATGATATAGTAAAATGCGAAAGATTGGGGGTTTTCATGATGCCGCGAATGGTAATTTTAGACGGAAACAGCCTTGCGAATCGCGCCTTTTATGCTCTGCCGCCCTTGACCACGGCTGATGGGCGTCCAACGAATGTATTACATGGTTTTTTAACCATGCTTTTGAGATTGGAACAAGAACAACACCCGGATTACTGGGTGGTAGCTTTCGATAAAACCAAGGCCACGGTTCGGATTGAACAATACGACGGGTATAAAGCCCAACGGAAAGAAACCCCGGAGGGACTGCGCCCGCAATTTGATTACCTCAAAGAAATCCTGAGAGAAATGGACGTACCCATACTCGAACTGGCGGGCTATGAAGCAGATGACCTTATTGCCGTAATAACCAAACAGGCGGAAGCCCGGGGGATGGAGATTCAGATTTATACTGGGGACAGAGATGCTTTTCAACTTATATCTCCCAAGACGATTATTTTTTTGACTAAAAAAGGGATAAGTGAGATTGAATGCTATGACGAACATGCCCTATGGGAACGTTATCAGCTCCGACCTTACCAAATCACCGATCTGAAGGGTCTTATGGGAGACTCCTCAGATAATATCCCCGGGGTTCCGGGCGTCGGTGAGAAGACCGCGCTGAAATTACTCTGGGAGTTTGAAACAGTTGAGGGTGTTTTGGCGAATACAGATAAAGTATCTGGGAAAAAAGTACAAAGTAACTTAAATGCATTTGCTGAACAGGCAATGCTTAGTAAAAAGTTAGCGACTATGCTGAGCGAAGTTCCGTTGGCCTTTACTTACGACGATTTTGTTTATCGCCGTTCCAAAGCGACCAAAGTACTTCCCGCCCTGCAAAAATATGATCTCAGGAATGTGACCCGTTTGTGGCAGGAGCGCCATAAGGACGATCTGGAATCGCCGGGGGAAAGTTCTGATGAGTTGTTGGAGGATTGGCCTGAATGCACACTTTCGGAGGAAGGTTGGCTGGTACAGATTGAAAAGTGGCAATCAGGGAAGGTTCCGCTCACTTTAGCTTGTCGTTATGAAAGAACGGGATTACAAGGCGGCCGCTGGATAGAATGGGGAATCGCCGCTGGGGGTGAGGCTTTAACGCTGACACGTTCGGAAGCATCGCAAGGTATTATCAAAGCGTGGTTAGAACTGTTAGGTAATGATCAGGTCCCCAAAACCTTGGCGGATAGTAAGACAGTGGCTTTATTGCTGGCCAATGAAGGCGCTTCCTTAAAGGGAGTTAAGCTGGATCTGTGCTTAGCAGCTTATCTGATTCAATCCAATCGGACTAAATTTGCCCCACTGGATTTGGTCAAAGAATATGTGCCGAACCAGGAAGTCTTCTTGAACAGCGCAAAAGAAGCCGCTGCGTTGGCCCAAGTTGCCCCCAATTTTCTGAAGGAAGTTGATTCGTTGGGGTTGACGGGTTTACTGCATGACATCGAAGAACCGCTCAGCATGGTACTGGCGGATATTGAACGTCTGGGGATTGGGGTTGACGTCGAGCAATTGACGGCTTTCGGTGAAGGAATTAGTCTCACTTTAAAACAGTTGGAAAAAGACATTTATGCCTTAGCTGAAGAAACCTTTAATATTAATTCTCCGAAACAGATGGGAACAATTCTTTTCGAGAAATTAGGCCTGCCAAAGGCTAAAAAAACCAAAACGGGTTATTCCACTGATGCGGAGACGTTAGAGGAACTGCGCTTAGCCCACCCAATCGTGGAGAAGATTCTCGACTATCGGCAATTGAATAAATTGATGTCAACTTATGTGAATGGGTTGCTGGCACAAGTGAAAGATGGCCGGATTCATACCACATTTCAACAAACGGTGACGGCAACAGGCCGTTTGTCAAGCACGGAACCGAATTTGCAGAATATCCCTATTCGACTTGAGCAGGGACGACAATTAAGAAAAGTCTTTCATCCCACGGAACCCGGGTGGGTCCTCCTCTCAGCCGATTACTCACAAATTGAGCTTCGAATTCTAGCTCACTATTCGCAAGATCCCCTGCTTTGCGAATCGTTTGCGCTGGGACAGGATGTCCACACGAGAACGGCAGCGGAGGTCTTCGGCATCTCGATTGAAGCAGTCACCCCGAACATGCGCCGGAGTGCCAAGGCGGTTAATTTTGGGCTGGTGTACGGATTAACTGAGTTTGGTCTTTCGAGGGATTTAGGGATTCCTCGTAAAGAAGCGAAATTTTACATAGAGCAATATTTTAAACGCTATAGCGGGGTTAAACGTTATCTTGAAGATGTTGTTGCTCAGGCTAAAAAGGAGGGACAAGTCCGTACCTTGTTCAATCGCCTGCGACGTATTCCGGAGTTGCTTCATTCAAACCGGGTTCAACGTCAGTTTGGAGAGCGGATTGCTATGAATACACCTGTGCAGGGTACAGCCGCGGATATCATGAAATTAGCCATGCTTAAAGTAGCTGAAGGATTGAAACCCTTTCGGGCGGCCATGCTGCTCCAAGTTCATGACGAATTGTTGCTTCAAGTTGCCCCTGAGGATCTGGAAAGTGTCGCCCGGATGCTGAAAGATAAAATGGAAAATGCTTTTCCCTTGTCAGTGCCCATGACGGTAGACTGCAAAGTCGGGCCGAATTGGTATGATATGCAGTCGTTTAAGCCGATGAATTAAGGAATGAGGTAAGAACATGCCAGAACTCCCTGAGGTTGAAACGATTCGAAGGACTTTGGCTGAACACGTGACAGATTTAAAAATCGAAGAAATCAAGCTCATCTGGGCCGCTGCGGTTCATGGATGGGAAGATAAAAAGTTCGAAGATCTTGTTACCGGACGACGGATCAAAACGATAGACCGCCGCGGTAAATACCTGATGATCTTGCTTGAAGATGATTTGACGTTAATCGCGCATATGCGGATGACCGGCCATTTAAATTATTATGCGGATCATCAGGAACCGGAAAAACATACGCATGTGGTTTTTCGGTTGGAACGCGGCGAAGTGCATTTTTCAGACGTGCGTAAATTTGGACGTATTCAAGCCATACCTACACCATTGTGTTTTAGCGAATCCTCTCTGCGCAAACTCGGTCCCGAACCATTGGAAGATGAATTCACACCCGCAGTGCTGAAAAAACGTTTCGGAAAGAAAAAAGTCTTCTTAAAGGCGGCATTACTGGATCAGACTGTCCTCGCGGGAATGGGTAACATCTATGTGGATGAAGCTCTTTTTCTCGCCGGATTATCTCCAGACCGTAGGGTAGACACCCTTTCCGAGCAAGAAATTTCAAAACTGCACCAGGCGATCCAAAATGTCCTTCAGGCAGGAATTGATGCCCGGGGCACATCCTATCGAGATTATCGGGACGCCAATGGCGAAAAAGGATCGTTTCAAGAAGCGCTCCAGGTATACGGAAGGGGCGGGAAGCCCTGCCAAGTCTGTGGGCAGGTGTTAGAACGCAAACGCCTTGCCGGGCGGGGCACGGTTTATTGTTCAAGGTGTCAGAGGTAGTGCTGGGAATGTGGCGAAAGTATATGAATCGAGATAAATTTACGAAAGCAAAAGGGGGATATGAAATGACAGCATTTGCTCAAATTATTAGTTTGATATTTTTCGTCTCGATACTGTTCTTTTTGATTAGCATAGTAAATTTTATGAAAGCGAAGACAAGAAATGACGAAATATTAATTCGAACGCTAGAGAGAGTACTCGAAAGGCTTCCTGAGAGAAAGAAAGAAGAGTTTAAATTTTAAGGGATGGATTCCTGAATCTGAAACTCTTCCTTGATCAGGCTTGAATGTGATTATCGGTTTGCAGTGTGTGTAATTATTTGATGTGGCAAATATTGGCTGCAACGGTTATAATATAGTCGAGAGAGTACAGCAAAGGAGATTGATAATATGGATTATGCATACGTTATAGATAGAAATTCCATTAAGCTTCCAAAGGAGGTTTCAGACAAGCTGAATTTGAAGGAAGGAATGGAATTAAAGGTTTTATCTGACGAAGTGGATGGGGTTTTAATATTGAAGGTTGTTGAAGGGAAAAGAAAGGATTTTTCCGGTATTAAAGGAATCGGCAAAGAGATATGGAAAGATATTGACGCTCAGAAATACGTTACTCAGGAGAGAAACGAATGGAGCTGAAGAAGGGCTTTAAGCTTTTTGTAGATACGGCACCGATTATATATTTTATTGAGGAACATCCGGTTTACATCAATGAAGTTTCCGATATATTTGCTAGAACAGCCGAAGGAACTGTACAGGTAGTTACATCAGTTATTACTCTGATAGAGGTTCTGACAAAGCCATATAAACTTGGGCAAAATTATATAGTTGACGTTTACAAGGATTTCTTCTCCAATTCAAAGGGATTCTCTGTTATGAGCATTAATACCGGTATCGCAGAATTGACTGCAAAGATAAGGGCAGAATTTGGGTTCAAGGTGCCTGATGCTCTTCAATTAGCTATCTTTGAACATAATGATTGTGATTTTTTTGTAACCAATGATAAACAACTCGAGATTTATGACAACAAGAGAGTTTATATATTACCTGGATTCTCGGAACGCCT
>NZ_JCAIJG010000008.1:0-10142 GCF_059735615.1 Desulfosporosinus sp. Tol-M2 | reverse complement strand
CCATTCACACTTAAATCAATGCCGGTCGTAGAATTGACAATATACTTTGTGGCAGGGCTAACATACTCAGCAAAAATCCAACCCGTTTTGGATTGATAGGTTGTTTTATACCATTGATCTTGCTTTTGGATAAGATCAACCGTCGTGTCTTTCGGAATGGTATCTAGCAAATTTCCTGTAGGTGAGGGGGTATCTCTTAGATTTAGGCCAACTGAAGCGGTGATTGTTCCTTTTTGAGTTTGATAGATGGAGGCGCCTTCATTAGTATTCTCAGCTGGGGGTTCAATTTTCATATGTTCTCGCATGAGGGTATAGACGGAGGGCGGAATATCTTCCTTTTCAGTTAGTAAAAGGGGGGCCTTGAATTTTGAAGCAAGTATCGTACCGGCTACGGCATCAGGAAATGTGATGCCGGAGGCTAAGAAAAGGTCATCTGATTCATAAGTGTCTTTCATATAGGATGTGACTTTGGCATTGGTTTCGTAGCGGTCCAAACCCGCCAAACGCGTTTCAATCGTAAACCCATTTTTAGTTAACCCGGCAGAAGGGATGACAGCTTCCCCGCCGATCACAAATAAATGCTTTGGTGCGATTTCTTTATAGTATTGAATAACGTAATTAGGAAGTGTTGTTGATGTAAGAACGATAGGAATTTGTTTAATCCCGGCAAAGGTAGCGGCGGATAATGCATCCGGAAAATCATCTCCGTTAGCAAGGATGAGTGAATCACTCGATAAATGTTTGGCAAGAAGAATGGAAGTTGCATAACGATCCGCTCCGCCAATACGTTCCCATGGTAAAGCTAATGTATCCAGCTCTTTTTCGATAGAAGGTTGTAAACAAGCGATTCCGCCCAGAAGAATGATTTTTTGCGGCTTTAAGCGAATCAGCTCGTTAAGAACTCGCGGATCAATGGAGTCTCCTTTGGTAAGCAGAATTGGAGCATTTAAGCTTACTGCAAAAGGGGTTGAAGCTATGGCATCCGGGTAATCTGAGTATTCACATAAAATAACCGTTTGAGCTGAGTCCCATCCTTTTTGAGCTATTTGAAGAGCCGTTTCAACCCTGTCTTGTCCGGCAATACGCTCTGCTGGGAAAACTAATGGGCTGGCATTTGTTATTAAAGGTAAGCTTAATATTATAGCTAACGATGTAATGATCGTAAATATAATCTTTTTCACTAAGTTCACCCTTTCCCCTATCGAGAAAATCAAGATATGTAGATTATACCATAAATAACTTATTTTTTAATGAAATTTATAGAAATTATAAGAAAATTATTTCTGAGGAAAAACTGAATAAATACGCTCAAGAATCATAAATGGCAATTTAAAACATCATAATTAGACTATTGTGTCCTATTATGATGTTTATTTAGGGATTACGGCAATAATAAAATATTAATTTGCCGCAAAACTAATGCATAAGTAAACATTATGTATTAGAATAGAGACATGAAGAATGAAAGGATGAGGGTAATGAATTCTAAGACCGTTTCTATTTTAGGCGATGAGGCTAAAGATTTGTTAGAACACAAATGTATGACTATTCCCAAAGAGCTTCTTCATCTTCCCGGAGCCGATTTTATCGACCGGATAGTTAGTATGACAGACCGATCGAATAATGTCTTGAGAAATTTGGCAACGCTTTTTAATCATGGACGCTTAGCCGGCACAGGATATCTTTCCATATTACCTGTAGACCAAGGGATAGAACACTCTGGAGCTGCTTCTTTTGCACCGAACCCTATCTACTTCGATCCGGAGAACATAGTCAAACTTGCCATTGAAGGTGGGTGTAACGCAGTCACTTCAACTTTAGGAGTCTTAGGAGCGGTATCACGCAAATATGTTCATAAAATCCCGTTCATTCTCAAAATTAATCATAATGAACTTCTTACCTATCCTAATTCCTTTGACCAAAGGCTATTTGCATCCGTTGAGCAGGGTTTCCAACTGGGGGCTTTGGGAATAGGTGCGACAATTTATTATGGCTCTCAAGAGTCAAGCCGACAAATTGAAGAAATCAGCGCCGCCTTTAATCGGGCGCATGAACTGGGCATGTTTACGGTGCTTTGGTGTTATTTGCGGAATGATGGGTTTAAAAAGGATGGCGTTAGCTATGACGCTTCCGCTGATTTGACGGGGCAGGCCAACCATCTAGGTGTTACGATCGAGGCGGATATAGTAAAACAAAAACAGGCTATTAATAACGGAGGGTACGTTGCTTTAGGATTTGGCAAGACAAGTAAGCTGGTTTACTCTCAATTGACGACTGACCATCCGATCGATTTAACTCGCTATCAAGTTGCCAATTGCTATATGGGGAGAGCTGGACTGATTAATTCCGGCGGTCCTTCAGAGGAAAATGATTTACAACAGGCTGTGAAAACTGCTGTTATCAATAAAAGAGCCGGTGGTATGGGAGTGATATGCGGCAGAAAAGCATTCCAGAAACCCATGGAAGAGGGTATTGAAATAATTAATGCGATCCAAAATGTCTACCTTGAGGAAGGGATTACCATAGCTTAACGAGGAATAGAGACAGCGTTCATAAGAAAGGGGATGTGCCGAAGCTTTAAGATTTGGCGCATCCCCTTTTGAAACTATAAACTAACTCAAAAGCAGCTTTATCTTCTTTAGATGATGAAGTAGAATATAGAGAATAGCCCCAACACAACCGGAGATATGAGGGAAGACAATGTATCCAACAAATCTAAACTATAAAATGCCGGCGGAATGGGTCAAGCACGCGCGTACCTTTATTTCTTGGCCGGTTCAGTCCTCGATGTGTTATCCGGAGAATTATGACGAGGTTTGCCATGGCTATGCCGAAATTATTCAGGTTATTGCTGAATTTGAACCAGTGACGATTGTTGGAAATCTTGCTGATTCGGAAAAGCTCTCGCGATTATTCCAGAATGATCAGATTGAAATTCTTTTTATCGAGCATAATGATGCCTGGCTGAGGGATAATGGGCCGACATTTCTGAGCCATGCTACAGGGGAAGGCGCAGGGGTTAATTGGCAATTTAATGCCTGGGGCGGTAAATATGCGCCGTGGGATTTAGATAATCAGGTTGCTCCTCAAATGCTTAACTCTATCGGACTGAATTGCTTTGATGCTCCCCTTGTGATGGAAGGGGGTTCCATCCATGTGGACGGAGAGGGGACGCTGCTGACCACGGAGCAGTGTCTCCTGAATCCCAATCGAAATCCGGAACTAACGAGAGAACAGATTGAAGCGGAATTAAAGAAATTCTTGAATGTGCGTAAAGTAGTCTGGCTGAAAAACGGGTTAGACGGGGACGAGACGGACGGCCATATTGACAATATCGCCTGCTTTGCGGCACCGGGTAAGATTCTGATTCAGATTTGTGACGATCCTGAGGACGAAAATTACGTGATTACCCAAGGGAACTTAAAGATCCTGAGTGAGGAAACCGATGCCCTGGGAAGAAAATTCGAACTTATCCCCATCCAACAGCCTCCGAAATTGTGCGATCCGGAGACTGCTAAGCGCTATACCTTGAGTTATCTGAACTTTTATTTTGTCAATGGGGGACTGATTTTGCCCGTTTTTGGGGGGATTGCCGCAAAAACCGACCGTTTAGCTGTGCAGGTGTTGGGTAAACTCTTCCCCAAAAGGCGGATTCGCACCGTTAATGGCATGGCGCTTATCCGGGAGGGCGGCAATGTGCATTGTATAACTCAACAGTTGCCGGAGGGTGTTGGATGAGAAATGTAAAAGTGGCTGCCACGCAGATGAGCTGTTCGGGAAGCATCACTGAAAATATTGGCAAAGCGGATGTATTTGTTCGGGAAGCAGCAAAGATGGGCGCTCAAATTATTCTGCTCCAGGAACTGTTTGAGACCCCGTATTTCTGTCAAAAGGAAAAATCCGCCTATTATATCTATGCGACGGAATTAGAACAGAACAAAGCGGTTCAGCATTTTAAACAAGTAGCAAAAGAGCTTCAGGTGGTGCTGCCGATCAGCTTCTTTGAGAAAAAAAACCAGGCCCGCTATAATTCTCTGGCCGTCATTGATGCGAATGGAGACGTGTTGGGGAAATATCGCAAGAGTCATATCCCGGATGGTCCGGGTTATGAAGAAAAATTCTATTTTAATCCAGGAGACACGGGTTTTAAGGTCTGGGATACCCGCTATGCCAAAATTGGGGTCGGGATCTGCTGGGATCAATGGTATCCTGAAGCCGCGCGATGTATGGTCTTAATGGGTGCGGAGCTGCTCTTATATCCGACGGCTATCGGCTCCGAGCCCCAAGATGGGTCCATCGATTCCAAGGATCATTGGCAGACTTGTATGCGCGGGCATGCCGCTGCAAATCTGATTCCGGTGGTGACCTCAAACCGGATTGGGGTTGAGGAGGACGAAGATTCCAGGATCACCTTCTATGGCTCTTCCTTCATTGCCGGGCCGCAAGGGAACAAGGTGGCGGAAGCAAGCCGGATAGAAGAAACTGTCTTGGTTGCTGAATTTGATTTGGAGAAGCTGGAGACTCAGAGGCTGGAGTGGGGAATTTTCCGGGACCGGCGGCCTGACTTATACGGACTGATCTCATCCTTTGATGGAGAGTTCACCATTAAGTGACACATTAGCAATCCATACGGGAATTCCCATTTTTGAAACCCATCTCAAATCAAATCAAAAAGTTCTTTCAGTTCTTGTTCGGATAATTTGGAGAGCAAGGTTTCCCCCGATTGGATGACCGAATCAATCAGCGATTTTTTCTTAGCTTGCAAAGCATTAATTTTTTCTTCGACTGTTCCTTGGGCAATGAGTTTGATCACCTGAACGGCGTTTTTTTGGCCGATGCGGTGTGCACGGTCAGTGGCTTGATCTTCCACAGCGGGGTTCCACCAGGGGTCGTAGTGAATGACCATATCTGCTCCGGTTAAGTTTAAGCCTGTGCCACCTGCTTTTAAAGAAATCAGGAATACTTTTCCCATCCCTTCATTGAAGGAATGGGCCATTTTTAAGCGTTCCATAGCTTTAGTGGAACCCGAAAGATAGAAATGCTCAATACGCTCTGCGCACAGATAGTTTTGGATGATGTCCAGCATCGTCGTAAACTGGGAGAAAAGCAAAATCCGGTGACCGCTATCGAGAGCGCTTGTGAGGATTTCCTGTAAGAGCAGCATTTTGCCACTCTCCCCGGTATAATTTTCCAGAAATAAGGCCGGGTGACAGCATATTTGTCTAAGTCTGGTCAGAGCAGCCAGGATTTTCATGTGGCTTTTGTTATAACCTACGGTTATAATTTCCCGGGCTATTTTCCCTTTCGCTTCCTGTAAATAGGCTAAGTATAATTTTTTCTGGTCTTCCGTCAAGGGAGCGCTAAGTAGGGTTTCAATCTTGTCGGGTAGCTCTTTGAGGACATCTTTCTTCAGTCGTCGTAGAATGAAGGGTTTGGTATGGCGACTTAATTCCACAAGAGGTTGAGAGTCCTCGCCTTTGATAATCGGTATTTCGTATTTTTTACGGAACCCCTGGTGGGAGAGGAGAAAGCCCGGCATAATGAAATTAAAAAGGGACCAAAGTTCGGAAAGCGAGTTTTCGATCGGCGTTCCCGTCAGGGCAAAATAACCCTGGGCTTGAATCTGTTGGACAGATTTTGCGTTTAGGGTTTGCGGATTTTTGGTGTGCTGAGCCTCGTCTAAGAAACAGTAGGAAAATTTCAACCCGGCAAATTTATCGATATCCCGCCGCAGTATAGGGTAGGAAGTGACCACTAGGTCCCATTGTTCTTCCAGATCGGATAATCGGTTATGTCGTTCCTGGGGGGTGCCTTCCACTACCAGAACTTGCATGGAGGGGGTAAATTTCCTGGCTTCCTCTTGCCAGATATAGATCAATGACGTGGGGGCAATGACCAACGCGGGTCCTGGAACATTATGCTTTTCCGATAAAATAAAAGAGAGGACCTGTAAGGTCTTGCCCAACCCCATATCATCGGCCAAAATGCCACCTAGACCAAACGAAGCCAGAGTTTTTAACCATTTGAAGCCGGTCTTCTGGTAATCCCTTAATACATGCTGCAATTCTGCGGGGATTTCGAACTCCCCGTCTTGGGGTTTGAGGATGCTTTGGACTAATTGTTTAAAGGCTATATTGCGACGCACCCCCGGCAGGTTAGCATGACATAAAAAGCTGTCAATATACATAGCCCGGTAGCTTGGCAAATTGAGCACTTTAGTGTTCAGATCCTCGGCGTCAAGGTCCAAGTAATCCAGAAGTTGAGCAACAGAAGTCAACTCAGTCTGGTTTAAATCAAGGAAAGAGTCATCCCTGAGGCGGTGGTATTTCTTCTTCAATTGGAGGGAATGAAAAATATCCGCTAATTCGTCTTGTTCAATATCATTGCATTGGAAGGAAACTTCTAAGATATTCAAGGTTTCGTCTAAACTTACCTGACCGGAGAACGTGGTAGAGGTTCGGATTTTGACTTTGAATTGATCGGAGTAGTATATTTCCGCAAGGAGTCTTAGTTGAGGAAGCCAGGTCACTGTAAATTCAAAGATTTTATCGTCGTCTTCAAGGTGAATTTGACCTTTGGAAACAATAAAATCGGCTTGTTCAAGGATGTTTAGGATTTTTCGCTCTTGGTCTACAGAGCGGATGAGGATCACAGTACTATCTGCTGAATTATTGAGGGTTTCCCGGGTAGAAGCAAATGGATTAATGACAGTATTACCATAGTGAAATTCCAACCGGGCAGTGATTCCCATATCCTTTGCGCGATCAAAGTAGATACTTGCTTGTAAGGGTTCGCGGTTGAATTTGTCCTCCAGGGTGGGGTCAATAGATACTTGACCCAGTTTTCCGAGTAAAGGCAGAGCTTCCGAAACGAAAAACTCTTTCTGTGCCGCTGAAATGACAAGACTGGTCGTGGATCCTTTGCGGAGAGCCGTTAAAATAGGGGGGAGAAGATCTTTTTGGGTAGGGGAAGCCTGATAAATGTTTTGCCGGTAGGAGTAGTAACTGCCATCTGATGTAAGTTGGAGAGGTATTTCGTCACTTTCTACTGCCAAAGAAAGATCTTGCCCCTGGGTCTGGAGGGAGAACTCCAAAGGCAGCTCACGCCGGATAATTTGGGTGAGAAGTAGGGGGGAGGAGCTGATGCCCCAAAGAAACACTTTGTCCCCTAAGGCGTCCAGAAATTTAGTCAGGTAATACCCACTCAGCGGCAAAGATTTTTGGCATAGGGGGGAAGCGGTAGACAAGGTCCCTTGCATTTCCGTTAAAGCTGTATGCTGCTCAAACATTTCCAGGAGCATGGCGATGAGCGCTTGATCTTCTTCCTTAAAGGATTGGTGCGATGGTTCAAACGTAAACTGTTTGCCGAATTCAAGAGATCGCCCTTTTTTAATAGAATAGATGAATTGTTCAATGTTCTTAACCACATATAGTCGCTGGAGACCCAGTTTGAGTTGAATTTGGGCGGAAACCCGGTGACCGGGGATGATTTGGAGTTCTACGACGAGGGTTACCTCTTCTTGGGGAATTTCCTGGTGATGATTGGAAAATATCTCCAAGAGATCTTCCGCGATGCGGTTATGGACTATACGATCAGAACTAGCCGTGGGTAGTTCCTGCTGGGCTGCTTTTAATACGGCGATGACATGTTTGCATGCCTTCGGTGAGCCTGTAAAGGCTGGGCAAGTGCAACGGTAGGAGCGTATAGAGGAATCTTTCTCAAAAGATACTTGAACGGCATAACGCAATCCTCCAATGACATTAGCGCTCACCAGACCATTATCAGGGAAGAAGATGAAATTTCTGACCCTACCTGCTGTATAATAGGAAAAACCCTTCTCATATACTCGACCATTATCGGCAAGATCCAGAATTTGTTGTTCAGAAATGTTAAAGCGAGGCATGAAATACTCCTTTTAGCGGGTTATTCTATGTATGAAGGATATCTATTAAGGATATCATACTTGAGGGTTACCAGTCTATTTCATACTCGTGATAATCTATCCATATACTAAATGTTAAAGCGTTGTAAGATTGTATTAACGGAAAGATAGCAGGAGAACGGGACATATATGTAGAAGTGATACTACGTTCAAGAAGAGTAAGAACCAAAGCTAGGAGGGGATGTTCCGTGCTTATTACCTGCGATAACAGCATGCAAATGGGCTATATTTATTTGATGCCCAATGAGACGATTGCTGAGTACACCCTCGAGAAAAGTGATATCGGACTATATTATGATGTAAACAGTCTTAGTATCCCAAGGATCAAATGGCTGGGCATGGGTCATAGTTTAAATCAAATGCGTTTGGCGACTAAGACGTATCGAGAGGCTGTTGATAATGCCTTTCATTGTGAATATTGGAATGATCTGGATAGCGAAGGGTATATGATTGGAATCGAACTGTATTTGACGGAGGAACTATTCTTGCCTTTAGTAGCGCATCAAGCTTTCAAACTTTACGATACACATTGGCGTAACCGTGATTTCAGAGTTCTTACCTTGGATGCGTATCATGATGTGCTTAATAAAAATAATATTATTTATCCCTTAACCGCTGAAAAAGACGCTTTTGTAATAATAGCCATTGATCCTTTATCCAAGGTGGGTAAGATTATGGCCCTTATCTCTGCAAGGGATGATATATATCCGATAGAATATTTACAGAAACCACTGTTTATGTTAGCTAATTCAAGTCGATATTTCAACAGGGATTAAGTAGAAGAATTAAATGAACATTACCGAATAATAGTGTCAAAAAAATGTTAGAAGAGGGGTACAGAATTAATTATGCTTACGGTTGAAAAAATCGGCGGAACGTCAATGTACCAATTTCACAATGTGCTCAATAACATTATAGGATACCCGAGCTCCTTAGGATTCCGTTACGGGAGAGTCTTTGTTGTCTCCGCCTATGCGGGAGTAACCAATATGCTCCTTGAAGATAAAAAAACAAAAGCTCCGGGTATCTATCAACATTTTATTAATGGTGAAGAGTATGAAATTTCCATCGATCATCTGTTAAGCGAGGCCCTCAAAATTAATAAATCTTTTATCGACATTGGCCTGGATGAAAAAGTATGTCGTGATTTTCTGGTCGAACGAATCATACAAACAAAGGCTTATCTCAACAGCATGGAAGATATCATCGCCTCTGGGTATGTCGGGCGGGACAGTATATTCTCCGCTGCCAGGGAGTTGCTGGCATCCATTGGTGAGGCGCATTCAGCCTTTAATACGGTAAACATACTCCGTAACAACGGTATTCTCTCAGAGTTAGTTGATCTAACGGGTTTTCGCGATTCTCAACAACTTTCGATCAGCGAACGTATTGAGAAATCCTTCAGATATGTAAATCCTCAGGAGGCGATACTTGTTGCCACCGGCTATACAAAAGGGATCGAAGGGATCATGCGGGAATATCAAAGGGGATACTCAGATATAACCTTTTCGAAGATTGCCACACATCTTCAAGCAGATGAAGCAATTATCCACAAAGAATTTCATTTATCCTCTGCCGATCCCATAATCGTGGGCGTGGATAAAGCTATTGTCGTAGGTAGGACAAACTACGATGTTGCCGACCAACTGGCGGACATTGGAATGGAAGCCATTCATCCTAATGCTTCGAAACCGTTAGAAATGGCGGGAATTAATCTGCGCATTAAGAATACCTTCGACCCGGATCACCCTGGAACAGTGATCTCCAATGACTATATTGGTCCCCAAGCGAAGATTGAAATCATCGCCGGTTCCGATAAAATCGTGGTCCTGGAAATTCATGATACATCAATGGTCGGAGAAGCAGGGTTTGATTTGGAAATTATGAGGAAGTTTAAGAGTCATAATATCAGTTACATCATGAAAGCTACTAACGCCAATAGTATCTCGCTCGTGATCTGGGAATCAGATTTGAACGACCACTTGGTACCGGAACTGGAAGCTGTATATCAAACGGTTACCGTTCAGGAGGCGGCGATCGTCTGTGTGATTGGCTCCAATATTGCTATGCCCAAGATTCTGGCCAGAGCGGCGAATGCCTTGGCTAAAAACGGGATCAACATTAAATGTGTGTCCCAGTCGCTGCGCCAGGTGAATATGCAATTTGTCGTCGATCGAGAAATGTATAGAAAGGCAATAAT
>NZ_JCAIJG010000149.1:0-8734 GCF_059735615.1 Desulfosporosinus sp. Tol-M2 | reverse complement strand
TGTTGTTGGAGGTGAAGCAGTAATTACCGCGAGTCAGGAAAGTACACTTAGAAACGCTTTGAGGTAATTGAGGTAATTGCTGTATTAATAAACGAATACCATTTTGAAGGAGGTGGGTGTGACAAAATTAGTAGTTAGGCAATTAGAAAATTTAAAGAAAAGGAAGGATTAAAGCGATGAGAAAGATCAAAAAAATAAGTTCTCAGTTCTTTTCATTAATACTTATAGTTTTTATGCTTCTTAGCAATGTGCCGCTGGCTTTTGCAGAAACAGCAACGGGGTATAAATATTTTTACCCACCAGAGACGAACCCTCAAGCTCCAGTATTAACGACTTTGGCCGGTACTACCGGTTTATCCGGCGGGGCGTATTTATGCGCAAACAGTAGTATTGCTGACTATAGTTTTGGAGGTTATACGCTTGATTCTAGTAATCCAAGCACAAATCCTAATTACGATTCCTCAAAAGAAATGAAAGTCGGAGTACTATCAAACGGCAGTGAAGTGCCGGGCTATTCCGCTGAAGAATACACCGGTACCGACGGAAATGGTGTAGATATCTTACCGAATATTGAAATCAGCTTTGCCAAAAACGTCATTGATGCTACTAAGTATGTATATATAAATGGAGCAGCTACTACTACTTCTTACTTAGATTACAATAAGTCTAAAATCACATTATGGAAAGAAAATGCTGATGGGACGGAAACACAATTGAGTAATACAATTCGGAGTAGTACCACTTCAACGTCACTTACTGCTTTTTTTGTCTCGCCGGAAAATAATCTGGAATATAACACTTCCTACAAAATCAAAATTGACTCTGGAATCATACCTAGAAATTCGGCTTGGAGTACAGCAACTCAGTCGATGACAAATGCAACAACCTATGCCTACGAAATCAAGTTCAAGACAAAAGCAATGACCCCAGTTTGGGCATCGGGTGAAGTTCTCACTGCTACCCCCTCAGAGACTTCAGTACAATTGAATTGGCCGCAACCGAGTAATACGGCGAAAGTAGCCGGTTTTCAAGTATTGAAAAATGGTACCAATATTACACCCACTATATTGCCGATCAGTGAAGTGGGGTATACTGTTACTGATCTGACAGCCGAAACAGGTTATACATTTACCCTCAATGCCGTGGACAGTAGCAATAACATATTGGGTAGTCTTACAGCTCAAATGACGACAACACAGGCTACCCACCAAGATACCACTCCTCCAAGCTGGACGGATAAAACGCTTACTGCCACGAACTTCACAGCAACAAGCATTACCCTAACTTGGGGCGGGGCGGGCGATGATAGCGGTATAATAGGTTATAGAATTCTGGCGAATCAAAACACGGTTACGAGTTCTATTGCCGGTTCTTCGTCATCTTATACAGCAATTTCTCTGACCCCAGGTACTGCCTATACCTTTAAAGTCGAGGCCAAGGACGCTGCAGGCAACTGGAGTACTGACGGGCCTGAAATTACTGCATCTACACTTGCTCCCCTGGGGGCCACTGATGTGGCGATGACTCAGGGAACTGCAGTAAATTTTGAAGATGGTATTATAGTAACCCCCACGCAACTGCAGGGAAGCGGTACAGTGGCAGTGAGAAATGCCAACTCTGAAGTGCCCAACTTGCCCTATGATCTTTATCCGTCGCATGGCTCCTACTCTGCAACCGGGAGTTACTACGGGGTCAATGTCAAAGCGGATGGGAGCGGACCGGTACCGAACAAGGTAGTTATCTCCGTACCTGTCAATATCCCGACCGGGACAGATCTGACCAAGGTTGGAGTACACATCCTGGATCAGACGCCAACCCAGGAGGCTCAAACCGGTTTTAATTCCTGGGTCTATCAGCCTTCAACAGACCTTTCGGAGATATCCAAAAATATTATAAAATTCAGTATCGAAAACTTTGACAGTCAAGGCCAGAACGTCATCTTTGGCGTCTTTTATGATCCGTATCCATCGAAAGTTGTCGATACTTCAAAAGTCGTATCTATGACGGATACATCAGTGACTTTTAGGGTAATAGCGGTAGATTTCAGCGGAATCAGCAAATTCAGCATTCTGCGCAATGGCGTATACATCGGGGACAATACCCAGCCGATTATCCGGATAGCTGAGACCGGGTATCAGACCACGATTACGGATACACCGCCGGGTCCGGGCACCTACACCTATCGTATCGAGGCGTTTGATTCTTTCGGCAACCATAGCTCGCAAGGCGACTTTGTACGAACAGTACAATTTGGCGGCGATACCAGTACGGAAGCCATGCAGGCAGCAACCATAGCAGCTTTGCAGGATGGTTCATTGATTGAATATCGAAAAGGTGAAAGCGCCGACTGCGTAACCAGATCTTTTAGAGTACCTCTCAACGGAGTGAAGTCACCGGTCAGCACGAATATTAGCATTACCTGGGCCTCCAGCCGTCCGGATGTTTTAAGCATTAATAATGCCGGAGCCGGTTTCAATGCAACTGTGACAAAACCTGTCGGCGAAAATACAGTAAATATTGATATAACGGCTACGGTCTCCGGGGCTTATCCGTCGGATGCGAAAACGGTCGTGATTCCGGTTACTGTTAAGTGGCTGCCGGAAGCCTATGTAGAATCGATGACGGAACTTAATAATGCCATTGCCAATCCGCTGGTTAAAACAATTCTCCCTGCTTTGTATATTAAATGGAGTGATAGAACAACACCTCTTGTTCTGGACTTCCAGGGAAAAACCCTGAAGTTGCCGGTGGATAAGGCGAATAACACCATCTTTGCAGGGTATAACGCCACCTTATGCAATGCGACGTTTGACGCGAGCGGTATCTTAATGGACGGGGAACATGCCCTGATTGAATTAACAAATTATCATACCGAGAGCAGTGTAAGCATGGACAATATTACTTTTATCGGTACGGAGAACAGTCAGTATATTATACAAGCTTTAACTCGGGATGTAAGTATTACCAACTGCCATTTTGGAGTTACTGCGGAAGCACCAATCTTTATAAGAAATAATGCTAACCGCAGTGACACGTTCACCCCATCTTCAGTGACCATCACCGGCTGTACTTTTGATAATAAAGGCAAGCCTGGCTATGCTGTCAAGGCTGACAATGGCTTCCTTAATATGAGCAACAACACGATTAAGGGTTACCAGGGCCTGATCAACGGTTCTTCTTCGGCGGGTGTTTTGCTTAAGGATGACGTGAACGCCAGCCTGAATGACAACACTATCAGTGGCTGCGCGGACGGGGTAAAAGTCCTGACCGGCGACACCGTGGATTATCAGACCGGCACGAACATGACAACTTGGCAGCCAATATTAACTCAAAAGACGGTCTATGCCCAGGTAAACGGGATGACTATCCAGGATGCAGCCGGTGCGGAGACAGCAGGGGCAGCGTTAGTATCCGGAAATCTGATCACACCGCCTATAGCTGAAGGCTCACTGGCTGTAGATATCCTCAATGGGGCGGATCCGGCTAATCTGGCTGTGCTTTACCAAAATGCGTCGGGTTCTCTGGAACCGCCGGACCTGAGTGCGGATACAACCAATAACAGTCTGGGCCAGCCTATAGAGATTACCTTTACAGATGATAGTGCCTGGACGGGTGCAATCATGAGCGTTTCGCTTGACGGCACAGCCCTGACGGCCGGCAGCCAATATACTGTAAGCGCAGGGAAGATCACTATTGCTGCAGCTTCCTTTTCAACGGTCAAAGATTATGCGGTTAAAGTAACGGCAACCGGGTATGCCCCGACGTACATGAAGCAAAGCATCACTGCCATACCACTCTTGACACCGCCGGTTATCACCATTTCGGATATATTGCGGACACAGAGTGATGCACAACCAAGGGGGACAGCGAACATTAATTTCAAAGATGATCCTGCCTGGCGCAGTGCTATCACCGGCATAACCTATGAATGGCCAGGTATTCTATATAAATTAAATGTAAATGACTCGGACTATATCATTACTCCCGGCAATATCAGCGTATCTTTTGACTGGTTTAATATGTCAATAGGCAAAAACCTGTTCATAGTCCATGCCAATGGGTATGCGGATACGTCTGCGACAATGAATAATATCCTGCAGGCTCCGGCTTTGGTTCCGGACACTTCAGGCAACAGCGCGGGGCAGGATATAGATATTTTCCTACCGCCTAATGTGTATGATATTAATTCCCCATACGCATTTGATATCTCCTATATGTATGAGATCAGGAGTATCGCCGTTGATGGCGTAAAACTAAATGGCGAGCAGTGTACAGTTTATAATGACGGCTATATCCATATCGACGGTAGTGTCTTCCCGGAGGCTAAAAACTATATAATAGAGGTCAAGGCTACAGGTTACACAGATGCCACCGTAACTCAGGAAATTACGGCTGGTGTGCAGAGCCAGGTCAGGGTCAAAGCGGATATCACGGATAATGTTTTCGGCAAGCCGATTGATCTGACCTTTACTACGGATCCGGATGTTTCGGATTGGAGCAGCACTATCACAGGGATTAGCGTCAACTCTGTGCCCCTGACGGCGGAACAGTACACCATAACCAGCGGGCAGATCGAACTTGCGGCAGCGGCTTTCCCTCCTGGCGGGACAACTATAACAGGGACTTACACGGCCGGCGGCAGGTATACGATCACAATCCAATCCGCTAAGTATTCACCTGTTACCGTAAACCAGTATGTCGGCTCGGAACCTGTATTTTCTCCACCGTTCCTGTACAGGGATAAAACCAACACGATTGTGGGTAATCCAATCGATGTAACCTTTACAGACGATCCGGCCTGGCGCAGCGCCATTAATAGAATCGTAATAGATGATCGTGTAAATGATACTCAAACAGATTTAACTCCGGATAAGTACATTATAACTGCCGGCAATATTCAGTTTTTGCCAGGGGTATTTGCACATGCAGGTAGTTACTATGTAAGAGTTTTTGCTAACGGATATTATGATAAGAGTGTGGATCAGTATATTTTCAATGAAAAGATCATGAATCCGCCGGATTTAACCGCCGACAGCACGAACCATGTCCTGAGTCAGGCCATAGATATTACCTTCACAGATGCCAACTGGCGCTACTATATCAGCGGTGTCAAGGTCAACGATGAATTATTGAGCAGTGACCGGTATCAAATAACTGCGGGTAATATTCAGATTGCTCCCGAAGTATTCACTGAGCCGGGAAAATACACAATCACGGTAGTCGCCCCGTCTGCGCCTGGCGTGTACGATTCTACTACCGAGTATATGCCGTATTCCTATTATGACGCTGTAGTGGAGCAGACGATCCTAAGACCGGTTTACAGTGTAACAGTTAAGGATAATGTTGCTTATACTTCAGGAGAAAACAACGGAATCAAAAACATGACGGTTAAAGACGGAGCCATCGGGTTCAAATACTTCAGTATAAATACAACTCCTATAGCACCTTATGCCAAGGACGTGGTCGCGGTATTTGTACAGTTACGGAACAATTGCCAGATTGCAATCAGCGCTCCTTCGGTCAACTGTACCAATCCTTCCAGTGCCAAAGCAGGCTTTAACGTTTTGCCGGGAGATGTGATCAAAGTCTATATTGTTGATGATCTGACTAATGATAATAACCGCAATCCGTTTATTCTCCAGTGATTTAGCAGTTAACTTTAACTGGGTGATTTCAATGTTATTAAGGCAGAAGCCCTGCCTGAATTTCAGGCGAGGCTTCTGCAAAATGAATACATATTCAATCTTATAAACTAAGGGGCCTAATCTTAAAGGAAGGTTAATTATGGGACAGCAGAAGATTAAATTGGTAATTATTTATCCAGGTTTACCTGTAGGCTCTCTGGTATTGGGTAACGGTGTTATCTTAATAAACATGTGGATGGCAGAAAAAATTGCAAAAAATAACAAGTAAAAATCGTTAACATTCTCTGAATGTGGGTACTGATCCCGATGCAGTGGTGAGTCAGACGATCCTGTCGTTATTATCATGTAAAATGGAATTATTGTAAGCTAAGTTAAAAGCTCCGCATTGGTAGATAGTGCGGAGCTTTTTATAGTCTATTTACAATTATTTTTCCAGGGAGGACTAAAATCAGACTTTTTAAACTCTACTTTTAATCTATCTGCAATATCTTTTTTTTGTTCTTCAGTATATTTACCGCGAAATTCATCAGTCAGAAGATCTTCATCTACCCATAGTACCTGGTCGGGTTGATCAAAATCGTGTCTCAGTTTCATAGTTTCGAAGGTGTTTTTCAACGAACTGATCCAGTCCAGTATTACTTTACTAGGATAACCATTGGTTTGCATTTGTTGGATAACTCCAATTAGATCCTGATTTTCTTTATTATTGATAAATTGTAATAAATCTGAAGGAATACTTGATATCTTGTTTGATGTAACATGTTCCGGATCGCTTATTAGGCCAAAAATATAGTCAAGAGATGAGTCATACAACTCAGTAAGACGTAAAATTGTTGTAAAATTAGGTTCGCGCCTTCCTATTTCCCAGGAAGCAACTGTAGATCTGTCAACTCCAAAGAGTTTGGCTACAGCTTCTTGGGTAATATCCTTCTGTATTCTTAACGTTCTTAACCTCTCTCCCAGCATATTCACTAGTCATCACCGCCAAAAATATAATAGCGTATTTACAGAATTATTACAATATTACTGAGATAATTGACATAGTATGACCGTGACAATTGAACACAGACTTATGATGCTTCACAAAGAATCAGAGCCCCGAAATATTGGGGATGCTTGACAATAGGAGCTGTCGGGGTTATCATGGTGGTGACAGATAGACACGATAATAAATGATCTATTTGGCATCATTTTTAAGGAATGGTGTTGATGCTATGCATTGAGATTAAATGGTTTCTATATAAAAGAGAACATATATCTGCAGATTGAGCGTTATTGAGAAAGGTGGAAAAGTGATGTTTAATACGATTATGTTAAGAAAGACCCGTAAATCGATCGTGTTCATGATCTTGTCACTGGTATTAGTTCTCAGTGTCGTGCTTTCCCAAGCTGCTTTGGCAGTAAATGCTCCCGGTGATAAAGGCATTAATTTCAGCGGATATGCCTTTGTCTCGGGAAACCAGAATTATAATCTAAAAGTATTTTTGGACAAAAACTGTGCCAGCTGTTTAGATGCCGGCTATTTCAAAGTGCATGACATGACGGATAACGATGATAAAACAGTAACTTTATACGGAACATCTTCGGATAAACCAACAAGCGCTAGCTGGTATCCGACAGGTACCTGCGCCTTGTTGAAAATTTCTGGTCTGGAAGCTAATCATGAATATAGAGTAACAGTCAGCAACAGCGTTTATGCCAATAACGGGTTTACTTTGGGGCAAATGGCTAAGAACAAGGATTGCGTATTTTACTTCGAAGCACCTGATTCAAATGGAGCTTATACATTAACTCCGAGAGTTACTGTATATCCTTCCGATGGTACCAGCAATTTGGCCTGGGAAGGAAATGCGCTCTTTACAACGAACAGACCAATGCAAATAGATCCTGATAATCTAGGGTACTTTAAGAAATATTATAATAGCGCTTGGCAGGATAATCTTGATCAAACTTTTGATGCTAATGCAGTTACTAATGCATATGGTTATTTGAGGCAGGTAATGGATATACCGAATACATGGTATTACCCGGAGACAACCAGCGGCACAAGCGGAGGTGTTTCTTATAATTTGAATAATGCCAATGATAATGGTGCCGCAGTTAATTTCCGTTTGCAGCTGCCTTATCTGAAGCCAGTAGTCGGGGGCTCGTATACCAATTATAACCCTGCAGCCGGATATTATGCGTTCTCCACCAATGCTTACGATATACCGGCAAAACTGGCGAAACCAACAGTTGCCACCGGTGCGAACAGTGGGGAGATAACTGTCACAGTTACTAAGGGAACCAGCTCAAATTATCCAATTGCGACAGAATACAATTTTTACGTTTGCAGTGACAAGTATTTCTTTGATGGTACGGCTACATTGACGAACGGCACTCCCTATTCAAATAGTAGTTCATCTTTTAACTACACTATTACCGGACTGACACCCGGAGCCAACTATTATGTTGTGGTTGCTCCTGTAATATCCAGTGGATTCGGTGAAGGCGGGTATTCCCCAGCTTCGGTACAGGTTCAGGCCCATTCATGATCCAGCCCAGATGTTAATAAGTTTTTTTTCATCTGAAAATTAATGAGGGTGTCCTAGGAAACGATCTTGGGATACCCTTGTTGTTATTAATTAGGGATTACATGTATTTTTGAATTAGTTATTTTGGCTAAGTTTGAACTCATATTTAATATCATTGGTGTTTGATTGTAAACTGAAATTCAAATTTCGCTCCAGATGCTATTATCGTTTAGATAAACTTAAAGTCTAGAGCGGTACTAATCTAAATCGGCTTAGAACAAACTGGGACGATCCATACCAATCTATACCAATCTAGACTCTATTGACAAAGACTGTTACCTACTTTAAACTAAAATCGGATTATCATTTTTTTGATAATTTTTTCAATCGAAAATCATGTTAGGGATATCTAGGTTCACCTATGGCCTAAAGGAGAGGAGCTAAAAAATTGAGAGTTCTTGTGTGTATTGATGATACCGATAATTTTGACAGTAGGGGAACAGGAGAATTAGCAACTATCATCTCCGAAGCTGTAGAAGAAAATGGATGGGGAAAATGTGAACCTGTAACAAGACA
>NZ_JCAIJG010000104.1:0-5768 GCF_059735615.1 Desulfosporosinus sp. Tol-M2 | reverse complement strand
TGACAGTGAATTAGTTTACCACCTAACATAAAAATCCAGTAGAATATTAACGAATATTTTACTAGGAGGAATGAAAGGTGTGATCATTGAATTGGACATGTATTCATCAATTCGAACCCGATATTTAGAAGGTGAATCCATAAGATCAATTGCTAGATGCTTAAAGATTTCAAGACCTACAGTAAAGAAATACTGTGAAGGGGCCACTCATCCAGAAGTACGGAAAACATATCAGCGAGAACCCGACATAATTACACATGACATCAATTCCTTTATTGTTAGCTGCTTTAACCAGGATGAAGTTGAAAATTTAAGAAAGCAAAAACATACGGCTAAGAAGATCTACGACCTTTTAATATCTGAAAAACATTTCGTTGGATCTTATTCCTCAATTCGCAGGGCGGTTAGTAAGCTTAAAGCCGAAAGGACAGTCCCGCCACAAAGCAGCGTTCCACTTTCCTATAAGCCTGGCGAAGCGGTTCAAATTGACTGGGGTGAAGCAACGGTCTATCTCGACGGACAAAAGACTAAAGTGCACACATTCTGTGGTAGGCTTTGCTATAGTTGCGATATATTTGTCCAAGCATACAAAGCAGCTAATGAAGAATCATTTCTAGAGGCGCAGCAGCTGATGTTTGATTTTTTTAGTGGTACGCCAAAGCGATTAATTTTTGATAATGCAAAAGTTGCCGTCAAAGAAGGCTTCGGCCTTTATGCAAAGCCTCAAGATAAATACCTTTCATTTAGTTCTCACTATGCAGTTTCACTGGACTTTTGTAATCCCGCTAGTGGAAATGAGAAAAGTCTGGTAGAAAATTTAGTCGGTTATTCCAGAAGAAACTTTCTGGTACCTGTTCCTAGAGTGGTCGACATGGAAGAGCTCAACCTCAAACTCTGGAATGCATGTATCTCCTATCGTAATAATCACAAGGTTGAACACCGTCAGAATCCTGTCAATGTAATGTATCAGGAAGAAGCCAAATGGTTAAATGCTATTCCGAAGTATCGGTTTGATACAAGCAAAACGACGGTATGCAAGGTGGATGATTTTTCTACCGTTCGCTATGAGAAAAACAATTACTCGGTACCTACTAGATATCTGAGGAAAGATGTTACAGTCAAAGGCTATGCAAACAGCATTAGTATAGTGCATGAGGGCTCCGTATTGGTCACCTATTCCCGCCAATATGGCTCTGGCAAGACTCAATACCGGTTAGAACATTACATTGACCTTTTGGAAAGAAAACCTCGTTCATTAAGCAATGCCAGACCTGTTATAGAAACTCTCACCAAGGAACTATTAGACTGGGGAAATCAACTACCTGGCGGAAACAAGGAAATGGTTAAACTCCTCCGTTTATGTGTTGATTATGGCGAAGCACGAATCCTTGCTATCAAACATCTTATTCCAAGTCAGATTGTTCCTACGGTAGACATGGTAAGAACCTATTTAAATGAACCCGTTAATTCTTCAGTCATATATTTTAGAAATGAGATTGATATTACTAGAACAGACCTGAAAAAATATGATGAAAAATACGGGGTAGCTAACCAATGAATAACGCAAACGATCAAGCCATAGAGTTATATTCAAAACAGTTGAGGTTGCCCACTTTTAATCATTATGGCAATGTGATTCGCCAATTAGGAAATAATAAAGGCTATGAAGAGTTCCTTCTAGCACTGATGAAAATGGAACTTGACTCTCGCATGGATAGCAGCCAGAAACGCAAAATCAAGACCGCTAACTTTCCTTATGTAAAAACCATAGATGAGCTTAATTGCAGCCGCTTTGAGCACATTACCGAGGCCTTTATTCACGAACTTGCCAGTTGTGATTTTGTCAGCAAGCGGCAGAACATTGTAATGATTGGAAATCCTGGCAGCGGCAAAACACATCTTAGTATTGCTCTCGGTGTCAAAGCATGCATGCAAGGCATGAACGTGAAATTTTACACAGCCGCCAACCTTTCCAATGAGCTTATCGAAGCTCAGGAATACAAAAAACTAATGAAGATAGAGAAACAACTTTCCAAAACTGACTTGCTGATAATTGACGAACTCAGCTACCTTACCTTTAATCGCCATCAATCAGAATTACTTTTCAAAGTCATAGCTGATAGAGCAGAGCGGCGAAGTGTTATCGTATCAACAAACCTCAAGTTCTCTGATTGGGTTACAATGTTCGAAAATACAACGATGGTAACAGCCTTAATTGATCGTTTGACCTTTAGATCTCATGTATTGAACATGAACTCCGATCATTCATATAGGGCAGAATACTCAGATCAAGGAAACAACAGTGTTTGCGGCTAATGAAGTAATCAGAAAAGGAGAAAACCATGATTGTTACGAAAAAGTATATCCGTGATTTGAGAGGAAAATCCTTTCTGGATATATCTGTAGAGACCGAGAAACGGATTTTTGAACGGTTTGGGAAGGAACCTGAACCGGATGAAAATGGGCACATATATGCCTATACAGAACAAGACATTTGGCAACAGATAAGGAAGATGATCAGGAACTGAATAAGTTAAGCTGATTGAACCTTGAATATGGACAAAGGTGTGTACCTCTATGATCCGTAGTAATGCTACCCCTAATAGAACGCAAAAGATATACAAACCACAGAAATGACGGTCAGAAACAATCACTCAAGGTGGATTCAAAATGAAGCTTTATGACATCAGGTGTCATAAACGTTAGGATGAACATTGATGGGAGGGATTCAAAATGGCGTTTATACGCTGGCGTGGCAGATGTGCTCAATTATTGACCACGACGTACATGAATGGGCACTCTAAACAGATTACGCTCACCAACTTGCCCGGCTTTTATGTTACAGAAGCTACCAAACATTATGTGGCGGAGAAATTTCCTAATGTCTTAGTGGATTGGGTGAATGTAACCCGTTCGCTGGCCGAAGGTCCCCCAAATTGTTTGAAAGAGAAGACGCCGACAGAGCATTTGGATATGGCTGTTGTTGAACAGTCTTTGCGTAAATGGGCGGCTCAGGCCAAAGTAGCGAAACACGCCAATCATCTATATGACGCAGCAGGAGTATTAACAGAATGGAGGGCAAACTTCTATCGGGAAAATGAGTTAATCGGAAAAAGTAAGTCCACCTGCCCCCTTAGTATAATGGATGGACAAAAAATCGAGCTTGAATAAGGTACCTGAGACTGGCTGACGTATAACTCAACAATTAACAGCCAAAGCAACAGCGTTAGGTTGTGGACAGTGCCAGCCTGGGGAAAAGCCCTTGGGGTATGTCTTAAAAGAGCTTTTCCCCAGGCCTTGGACAAGTCTAATATCGGGTATTCTTTGTGGTTGACTTGTCCACACTGCCCACAACCCCGACGACTGCATGGGGTCATTTCTAATACTGCGCGCATCTTATTGTTGATAAAAAATAGTCCGGAATTTTCAGTTAGATTAATTATGTTGATCACAATAAATATTTTAGCCAGGGTTTATTAACATAAGATCACCTACAATCTATTTTATGGAATAAGCATGTGTTCAATATTAATTACCAAAATATGTTCATTTCTGCTTGACGTTCATTTCCATATACCTAGGGATAAAGTGGTAAACTCTTTCATTATCAAAACTGCAAAAGTGGTAAACTTTTTCACTGTCACTACTGGTAAACAAATTCAGTGTCAAGTGGTAAAGAAATTCATTGACATTCACAATCAGTGATAGCCAAAAAGAAAACATATATGCACTTGCAAAATTGTTGTATTATGAAAATAATGATGATGTCAAAATGCCAATCATTGCAGATGTTCCAATGGGAGAGGGTAAGTCCTGTCTATTAATTGAGTTTATGGAATACCTTTATGACAAAGATCCCGAGTTTGGTGCAATTGTAGTTAAAAAGACATTGGATGAATGTCATGATTTTTGTATCGATATGGGTCTTACTGATAAAACATTAGAAGCATATGGCTTTGATAATAATAGGCAGGCTTTGAAAGAAGCCTATTATTCCTATATTGATGGAAAAGATGTTAAATCAAATGATGGAATGGATTACATCAAAGGTCAGATCGGCTTTATTGCTCGGACTGTAAGGGGATTTAATTTCACTGACTGTAGAAAATATGAGGATAGGTCTAAGCAATGGTGGATCGGGACTCCACCACCAGATGTTGTATATTATGACTATAGACTATGCCACGATTGCAAAATTCAATGTTTAGCTAGACAGAGTAAAGCTGAATGTAAGAAGCACCGGATTTTAGCGATATCACATACAAGACTGTTTTTAACCAATTATATTGATGAGTTTTTTGATGATATTATGTTCTTTGAGCATGGGGAAAAAGAAATAAAGCGAAAGCTATTGATAATCGATGAAAAAATCGATATGTGCGACATCTCCAGCATCACGGATACAAGCTTTAAGAAATTAAAGGAATCAGTAATTGATAAATTTGGTCAATATGAAGGACTGTTTACTGAAATAGAAGATTATATCAATTTATTAGAATATCCTAAAGAAATGAATAAGCCTGTCATAGAGCAAACTACACTTTTTCGTGACGGTAAAGGATTTCAATTCGATGAAGAATTGCTCAAAGCTTTTTATAATGATATTTCAATTGAGAGGGAAAAATATGAAAATTTATTAGATTTAGGTAAAATCTTAAACAGTAAAAACATTACTACGGGTATTCCCTATCGTTTTGGTGATAGCAAAGCAAGGGCTGATAAAGAAAAAAGAAAATTAACAAGAGAGATATATTCTTATAGATATTTGGACTTAGCAGCATATAATCAAAAGTTCGAAAAGACTCTTATTCTGGATGCCACAGCAAATTTGGATTATGATTATCTGAAGTCTAATGCTGTGATTTGTGATGACATTTTAAACATAAAAAGAGAAATAAATGTTTATATCCCTTTTAGGGATGCCAATGCATCTAAGGGTAGATTGCTGAAAACGAGCGACCACAAAATGAAAGCTGAAGATAGAAAATGTTATTTAAATGCTAACATTAAAAACCTTGCTATGGAATGTAAGCAGATTATGGAAACAAAAATAAAGAAGACGCTCATTGTTGTTTTCAAGGAAATTACCATTAACAAAACTTATGATTTCAAGGATGACATTACCGATGAATTAGAAAAGATTTGTGAAGGAAAAGATTATGTAGTAATTCATCATGGGGAATTTACAACGGGTGTTAATAAATTCTCGGATTATGAAAGAATAATAATAATAGGACAATTGAATAAATCCAGTAGCTTGTATCAGAATAAATGCTTAGCTGTAGGAAGAAAAATCGAGGAAGATGACACTCATATCCAACATGTTAGTCGTACAGAGATGAATGATTATCTGATATCAAATATCCAGCAGATCGGAAGAACTGCATATAGGAATAAAGAATTGGTCGATGTATATTTTATTGGAAGATTAAAAGTGCTTGAAGGTTTATTGGAAAAACTTCGCAGGTATTTTGACGTAATTATTAACACATTTCAAAATATATATTACTTCAAAGAGCCAACTAAGCAGGAATTGTTAATCGAAAAAATTATTCAGAAGTATTTTTGGTCGAAGGAAGGAGAGGTTATTAAAAAGCAGGAGATTACTGCCTTGTGCAGTGAAATTGGAATGGATGAATCCGTCATTAGAAAAGTAGCATTTAAAGAAAAATTAAAGCAAATAGGTTTAATAGAGAATCCAGACAATAATAGAGAATACATATTTACCAAAGATATGTAAAAGTGTGAAACTCTTATATATTATATAT
>NZ_JCAIJG010000074.1:16447-39686 GCF_059735615.1 Desulfosporosinus sp. Tol-M2 | reverse complement strand
GATAACGTATAAAAAGACAGCTTCGCTGTCTGGTCGCTCTTGGTTGCGGGGGACGGATTTGAACCGACGACCTTCGGGTTATGAGCCCGACGAGCTACCGCTGCTCCACCCCGCGATGTTACACAATTCAGTTGTCCGAAGTATTCAATGGAGCCGACGATGGGACTCGAACCCGCAACCTGCTGATTACAAATCAGCTGCTCTGCCAATTGAGCTACGTCGGCACTCTGTGCCTCAATTCTACCTAATCGTCGCCAAGCACTCGTGTAGTTTATCATTTCTTATTGCCTAATGCAAGTATTTTATCTGTGAGGACATATGTAAAATTACCCATCACGGCGCTCCAGGTAGCGTTCAAGCTTTCTTTTAACCCTCTGTAACGCGTTATCAATCGATTTTACATGCCTCCTCAAATCAACGGCAATCTCCTGATAGGATTTCCCTTCCAAATAAGACATCAGTACTTTCCATTCCAGAGAGCTGAGGATTTCACCCATCTTTTCCTCGATATCGTCGAATTCTTCCCGGCTGATAATAAGCTCTTCAGGGTCTGTGATTCGGGTTCCCGAGATTACATCAAGAAGAGTCCGATCAGAATCTTCGTCGTAGATGGGCTTATTTAACGAAACATATGAGTTAAGTGGAATATGTTTCTGTCGAGTCGCCGTTTTAATCGCCGTGATAATCTGGCGAGTAATACATAATTCAGCAAAAGCCCGAAAGGAAGAAAGTTTGTCTCCACGGAAATCCCGAATAGCCTTATAAAGTCCGATCATACCCTCTTGAATTATATCTTCACGATCGGCTCCAATCAGAAAATATGAACGTGCTTTGGCCCTAACGAAGTTTTTATATTTGTTGATTAAGTACTCTAGTGCTGTAGCGTCGCCTTCCTTAGCAAGTTCAACCACCTGTTCATCCACGATCACATCGATGCTTTCGCACTCCAGTAGTTCTGCTTGGACTTGAAGAGTCAAGTTGATACCCCCTACTATATCGCCATGAAGAAGACGCAAATCACGCTCGCCCTTATCCACGAGCAACATTTTAATTATACTCGACCCTTAAGAAAATCGTCAAGGCGAAGTTTTGGTTGTTCTGTCGTTTCGCGTTAATCCAGTGACGCGCTTCGAACCTCGCGCCTCGTGCCTCGCATCCGCTGGCGAAGAACTTCATAAAGTATGACAGACCCTGCAACGCTTGCGTTTAGCGAACTGACCTTACCCCTCATCGGCAGACTGACAAGCTCATCACAATTTTCCCGAAGTAAACGGCTTATACCTTTTCCTTCGCTGCCAATGACAATAACCCGCGAACCTGTGAGGTCAGCTTCAAAAGCTTCTTTTCCTCCCACTTCAGCCCCAGATATCCAGCACCCCTTCTTCTTCAGACCCTGTAAAGTTTGGACTAGATTGCTCACTCGCGCTACCCGCACATGTTCAACAGCCCCTGAAGAGGTTTTGGCAACAGTACCTGTCAACGCAACACTTCTCCGTTTAGGAATAATTACCCCATGGGCTCCGACGGCGTCAACCGTTCGCAGCAACGCTCCCAAATTATGAGGGTCTTCGATCTCATCCAACATCAAGATAAAAGGAGCTTCCTGCCTCTCCTCAGCCAAGGCAAGAATATCCTCTACACTAGCATACTCCTGCGCTGCAACATAGGCAAGCATTCCCTGGTGGCGCTCCCGGTTCGTTAAACGGTCAAGGGTCTGACGATCCACGAATTGATAAGGTATGCTCCGTTCATGCAATAACGAAATGATTTCCTGATTCCGTCCACCAGGTCCTTCCGTTACGAAGAGCACTTTGTTAACGGGTTTCCCGCTTTTTAAAAGCTCCAAAACGGAATTCTTTCCGTAAACCATTTCATCGTTCAAATTGTTCACTTCTTTCCTTAACAAGGGATTTCAATCTCCCATAATACAACCTTCTCAAGCTTCCTAACGTCTCAGGGCTCCACCTTACGCTCGGTGGAATGACTCTCTCAATTTGCATCCGCTTCCTTCATTGACTCTCCCTGAAGTATGTCGTCCACTTGATTGAACGCCCATTGCATGCGATCTTTTTGTCTATTCAAATGCCAATAGCCCACTAAACTTTCAAACGCCGTTGCATGACGGTAGGTCACAACGTCTACGTTCTTGGGATGCCCGCCCTTAGCGTTTCGACCGCGCAAAACGACTTGCTGTTCAACCTCATTAAGAGCTGGTAAAAGGATACGTAAAATCTGGGCTTGGGTACTGGCACAAACATAGCTTACTGCTTGTTTGTGGAGTTCCTTAACCTTTTCATGCCCCAACTCCAGCATATGTGTCCTGGCCCAAAGTTCATAGACCGCATCTCCCAAATAAGCCAGGGTTAAGGCATTCATTTCCTGCCAATTTCGCATACAGTCCCCTTTCAACTACTTCTTAATTTGCCACCTCGCACCCTGCGGAGTATCTTCGATAATAACGCCTTTTTCTTTGAGCGCATCGCGGATAAAATCTGCCATTTCCCAATCTTTTTTCTGGCGACTCCGTGAACGGATCTGCAAAACTACTTCCATTACCTGGGTGAGCATTTCATCATTTTCGACATGTGCTAAGGCCGGATGAAGGAGGTCAAAGCCGAGCACTGCTCCAAGTTCTAAAAGGGTCTTTTGGGCTTCTTCTAATCCTTTTGAAGAGGCAGGATTTTCCTGGACATGCCCATTCATCGTTTTGGCTAATTCAAAGAGCGCCGCATAAGCCAGTGCTGAATTAAAATCCTCATCCATGGCCTTCCCAAATGCCTCGCGGGCTTCCTTTGCAGCCTTAAACAATTCCGCCCCAATCCGTTCGTTTTTAGAGGACCCCTCACGCTCCAAAGCTTGCTGGGCCAAACGGATACTGGTTTGCAGCCGCTCCAACCCTTTTTGAGCCATGACCAAGTTCTGATCATTAAAATCCAATGGGCTGCGATAATGAGTTCCAAGTAAGTAAAAGCGGATGACTTCTCCTGGAGATTTCTCAAGTAACTCTCGGATTGTGAAAAAATTGCCTAAGGACTTGGACATCTTTTCTTGATTGACTGTCAGAAATGCATTGTGCATCCAATAGTGGGCGAATGTCTGTCCTTTTAAGTACCCTTCCGATTGGGCTATCTCATTTTCATGGTGGGGAAAAATAAGGTCTCCGCCCCCGCCATGTATATCAAAGCCTGCCCCCAGATATTTCAACGACATGGCCGTACATTCAATGTGCCAACCTGGACGCCCCTTGCCCCACGGACTTTCCCAGGCTGGTTCTCCTGGCTTTGTATTTTTCCAAAGTGCAAAATCCATCGGATGATGTTTACGCTCGTCCACCTCAACCCTTGCCCCGGCCTTCATATCTTCGAGCGTTCTGCCAGACAGCTTCCCATAGTTGGGAAAAAGATCCACCGCAAAGTAAACATCTCCATCCACTTCGTACCCTAACCCTGAGTTTATAAGCCCCTGAATAATCTCAATCATTTCCGGAATATGTTCTGAAGCCTTTGGATGTACGGTCGCCGGAAGGATGTTCAGGGCTTGAGCGTCTTTAATATATTCCTCAATATATTTTTGCCCTAAAGCCAAAGGTTCCATCCCTTCTACGTTCCCCCGCTGAATGATTTTGTCATCCACATCCGTGAAATTCTGGACGTAATTGACATCATATCCTTTATACATAAAATAGCGTCTAATCATGTCAAATACGACAAACATCCGCGCATTCCCCACATGGATAAAGTTATAGGTCGTCGGACCACATACATACATGGCTACCTTCCCGCTCTCCCGTGGCTGGAACTGCTCTTTTTGCCGCGTCATGGTGTTGAATAAAATCAAAGACATTGTTTCTGCTCTCCTCTTCATTCTTCGTCAATCAGCCCTGAGGGCTTCGGAGTCCCCTAAGATAACGCTTTTCTGTAACTTCGAGCCGCTTTAAAACATTCTCGCCTCCCAACAAGGGAATAACATCATAAAGTTCCGGCCCATGCATCTGTCCTGTCAACGCCACCCTTACCGGCATGTATACTAATTTTCCCCCTAGTTTTAACTCTTTTGTCATTTGTTTTAAGAGGACTTTAACCGTCGCTCCTGAAAGCAGCTCTACTTCCCGTACTTTTTTCCTAAATAGTCCCAAAACTGCGGGTACCTGTTCACCTCGCAAAACTTCCAGAGCTTCCCCTTCGGGTTCCAAAGGAACCGGGCCGTGAAAATAATGAATAAAATCCTTTACTTCCGCCATATGGGTTATTTTCCCGGAAATTGCTTTAATAAAGTTGGCAAACCACTCTTGCTGCTTATCTGACCGTTCTTCTTGAGGAAGAATACCCATTTCCCCCACATAGGGTAACGCGAGTTCCGCTAAACGTTCAGGGGCTGAAACTTTTATGTAATGGGCGTTGATATAATTCAACTTTTGGAGATCAAAAACGGCCGGGCTCTTAGATACACGATCCAATGAAAAGACTTCCGCCAATTCATCCAGGGTATAAAACTCTTCCTTTCCGGATGGCGCCCAACCAAGCATAGCAATGAAATTTACGATAGCTTCCGGGAGATAACCTTTTTTCTGATAGTCCAGGACCGCTGTATCCCCGTCCCTTTTGCTCATTTTTCCTCCTTCGGTATTAAGAATAAGTGAGACATGAGCGAATTTAGGTACGGGCAACCTCAACGCTTGATAGATCAGTACTTGACGCGGGGTATTAGAGAGATGTTCTTCCCCCCGAATCACATGCGTAATGTTCATGGTCACATCATCTACAACTACGGCAAAATTATAGGTGGGAATCCCGTCTGATTTGACGAGAACAAAATCTCCAATTCCGTCACTATCAAAAACAACATCTCCGCGTACTTGATCATTAATGTGAATCGCTTGGGTAACAGGCACACGAAAGCGCACAACCGGCTTACGACCTTCTGTTTCAAGGACTGTCCTTTGCTCAGTCGATAAATGACGGCACTTACCCAGATAACGCGGCGTTTGCCCCTTGGCAATTAAGGTCTGTCTTTCTTGTTCGATCTCTTCTTCCGAACAGTAGCAGTAGTAAGCGTCTCCATTGTCCAAAAGCTTCTCGGTATAGTCCCTGTAAAGCGCTAAGCGTTCCGTTTGTCGGTATGGACCTCTCTCTCCGCCTACTTCGATTCCCTCATCCCATTGGATATTTAGCCAACGAAGTGCTTCCAAAATATTTTGTTCTGATTCTCGGCTGGAACGCTCTAAATCGGTGTCCTCACTTCGTACTATAAATGTTCCTTTGTTCTTACGAGCCCATAGATAATTAAACAAAGCGGATCTTGCCCCTCCGATGTGCAGTGGACCTGTTGGACTGGGAGCAAACCGAACGCGAATATCCATTAAATCATCCTCCAAAACTTTCTAAACTAACTATTGCCTGGGCAGCGATCCCTTCTTCCCGGCCAGCAAACCCCAATCGTTCGGTTGTTGTCGCTTTCACCGATACACACGTTTCATCTAAATTCATTACTCGCGCAAGATTAGCCCGCATCTGCGGGATAAACGGGGCAAGCTTAGGTCGCTCCGCCACAATGATACTATCCATGTTTCCGATGCGATACCCCTGTGCTCGGATAAGTTTCATGACCTGCTCCAATAGAGTAAGACTATTAATTCCTCGGTAGCGAGGATCATGATCCGGGAAATGCGTGCCGATATCCCCTAAAGCCATAGCTCCTAAAAGAGCATCCATGATCGCATGAATCAGAACATCCGCATCCGAGTGCCCATGCAAACCGCGTTCATAGGGTATTTCCACCCCTCCAAGAATCAGAGGTCGTCCCTCAACCATGGCGTGTACATCATAACCTATACCAACTTTAATAACTAACACCCTTTCTCGATGTTCGATGTTCGAGGCACGAGGTTCGAAACTCGAAGCCATTCGAAATCCAAAGCAACCGTCTTACAACAAAGAACGACTCACAATTCGTGGTCTATGCTTCATACCTCGCCATCACTTAGGGCGTTCGAATTACGTACTTCGCACTTAAATATCGTAAATCGCGCGCTGTCTCGTGATTCTTTTCCCGAGTCATGTGTTTAATGATTCTTGTCTTGTGTAAACTTGTAAGCGAAAATACAATTAGAAGAACAGTCCCCCCAACTTGCGGATTCGAACCTCTAACCTCGATCATTCGTGTTTCGTGTTTCGTGTTTCGTGTTTAGTATATATCATATCGTGTATAGAACATAGTGAATATAGCACACTGACCACGCCCGAACTTACCCCTCAAATCTATATTTCTTTAGTTTAATTCGAACCTCAAATATCAAACTCCGGACTTCTTACCTCGCGCATCGCAAGTATTCGTTCAGCTAACCATAAATCATCGGGCGTAGTCACTTTAATATTTTCCTGAAAACCTTCAACCATTTGGACGGGATACCCCATCCACTCCAGTAAAGCAGCGTCATCCGTACAGTAATACCCTACAGATGCCGCCTGATTATGCGCTTCCTCCAATATCCCCCGGTCAAAGATTTGGGGGGTCTGGACGGCCCGCAAAAGTTCTCGTGGCGGGGTCTCAAGCACTTTTCCAGAGATATCGACCCGCTTTATGGTATCCTTGAGTTGAATACCCATAATTGCAGCTGAGTAATCTTCCGTCTCTCCTAGAAATCGATGAAAAGCATGTAATGTCAAAAGGGGCCTCGCCCCATCATGAACCACTACCCGTTGGATAGTGGGACTAAGAGCTTGAACCCCTGCACGAACGGAAGCCTGGCGTTGCGCTCCACCTTGACTTATGGCCACAACCTTTTCAAACTTATAAGAATAAACAATTTCTTTAATAACAAGAAGATCGCTTTCTGCCCCTACAATAACAATTTCAGAAACATAACTGGACTCTTGGAAGAGTCTAACCGTATGGGCTAAGATGGGTTGTCCCATCAATGAGAGAAATTGCTTGTTGTATCCGACCCCCATCCGTTTACCTTGACCTGCTGCGGGAATAACGATCCCTATCTCAGCCAATCCTATTCACCTCATCAGCTGGACGAAGTCCCATCGGCTTTTTTTCAAAGACATTTTTTGGCTTGGCGAAAATCATACGGCCGGCTGCAGTTTGCAGAACACTAGTTACTAACACGGTGACATTTTGTCCCATAAAGCGTCGTCCCGTATCCACAACAATCATTGTTCCATCATCAAGATAGGCTACACCCTGGCCAGGTTCTTTTCCATCTTTCATCACTTGTACTAACATCTCTTCACCGGGCAAAACAACTGGTTTAAGGGCATTGGCCAATTCATTAATATTTAGAACCTTAACCCCTTGTAGTTCAGCCACTTTATTAAGGTTATAATCATTAGTTAATAGAGGCGACCCTAAAACTTGTCCCAAGCGTACTAGTTTACTGTCAACTTCATTGATATCGTCAAAGTCTTGTTCATGAATATGAACTTTGATCACCGTATCCTTAGAAATCTGATTGAGTATATCAAGTCCTCTACGCCCGCGATTTCGTTTCAGCAAGTCTGAAGAATCTGCAATATGTCGAAGCTCCCCCAGGACGAAACTCGGGATGAGCAATATTCCTTCCACAAATCCAGTCTTGACAATGTCAGCAATCCTTCCATCAATAATTACACTGGTATCAAGAATTTTATAATCCACCAGTTCTAAAGAGTGGTCTGCTTTTCTTTCCTTGAGTTTGTCTGCTTTATCCACTTTGTCCGCTTTGTCCACTTTGTCTACTTTGTCTACTTTGTCCGCTTTATCCGCTTTGTCCGTTTTGTCCGTTTTGTCTCCGCGAAATTTTGGCAAGAAACTAAGAAAGCCCAGTATATCCTCTTTCCGCTTCATTCCAATCGTCAAACCCAAATAACCCAAGAAAATACTTAGTAGGACCGCCAAAAGTGGTCCGAAGAATTGAATGTTGACAAACGCGTTACTAAATAAACTCGAAATTATAAGTCCTAAGATCCCCCCCACGGCTCCACTAATAAGATCATGTGTTGGAACCCGGGTTAAACGCGAATCAATCCATCCCATTAATGAAAGAAAAGAACGGATACTAATCGGAGCTACTAAAAACCCGATAACACCAAATAAAATAACCATCGCTACGTCTGTCCAGACAGGGGGAAAGTCCCATCCCAGGGATTGTAAAAAATCGAGGCGTAAAAATATATAGCTAAGATAAAACCCAAACGCCCCCATTAATAGCGTGATGATCCCGCGTATTAAATTGCGAATCATCATTTCACCTCCTTTTTACCTATTGTGCCTGAAAGTCTTTCCAAGTATACTGTATGTTAGTATAAAATTCAAGTAAAGGTAATTTAAGTATTTTCCTGGGATTTTTACTCCTTGTAAATAAATGCCACCAGAAGTCCAACGTCTATGACATACACAACACATGTGGAAGTATTGCGGTCTAAACTAAAACTAAAGCTTTTAAAAGCTGTTGTCTGACCGTTGCCTCTTCTGAACCTTCTGTCAAAACGAGTTCACTAATTAAGATTTGGCAGGCATTCTCATACATCTTTTTTTCCCCGGTAGAAAGGCCCTTTTCATTATCCCTTTGAGCAAGGCTGCGCACAACATTGGCAACTTCAAAAATATTTCCGCTCTTAATCTTTTCCAGGTTCGCACGATAGCGCCGATTCCAAGCTAATGTAGCTGCCGTATCTTTAGTTCTTAGTACTTCTAACACATCTTTGACCATGGTAGGAGAAATTACTTGCCGTAAACCCAGGTTCTCCACGTTATTTAAAGGAATAAATAATTTCATATTCCCGACAGGTAAATGCATGACATAATATTGGTGTTTTTCTCCGAGGACTTCACGTTCTTCAATAGACTCAATAATACCGGCACCATGCATCGGATAAACAACTTTGTCACCAACTTTAAACATTTGACTACCCCCTTATATCTTAGTATAACAGGGAATAAAGCCCGGGTCAAAATTTTAGATTATATCATACAAGTCTTCAGACTGTCAATTTCCCTTTTTATCCCTTTTCATACCTTGATCCCATTGAAAATTGACAATCGCACAATCGTCTCGGTATAATAGAGGAGGCAGAAAGGAGTGAGGATAGCACACATGGAACAACTCACAGACCAATTCCAAAACACTGTAAAATCTATGTTAATCCGTCATCAAAGTATTTTGGATATCTTGTCCAAAGGACAAGAATCTTCTGCGCGTGTTAACCGTGCCGTCGTTAAATCGGTGACAAGTTGCGGTTGCCACGCAATAAATGCTCATAAGAAACCCGTACCACCAGATGCCAGCCTCGCCGATTTAAAAGAACTCTTGGACAGCCAACTCGAAGGATTTATTTGCGATAACTGTCGAGATATCATAGAAGCCGAACTAGGAAAACAACTATTTTATATAGCCGCTCTGTCCAATACCTTAAATATCTCCCTTACTGATGTCCTTGACCTTGAATATAAAAAGCTTCAAACTTTAACGATTTTTAATTTGACGTAAGTATCAACGATTAAAGGGCTGTAACAAAATTTGTTTTTAGTTTGTTACAACCCCATTTTATTTGGGACTAAAGTTTGGGCCGCCTCAGTGCAGAGAGCTTGTCTTTGAGACTGGAAATAGGGACCGAAATCACTAAATATCTTCCGTGCTTGAAAATTCAGCTTCAGTCTTAGCTGAAGCCTTCATATTCAAATCCAGAATGACATCTTCCAGAGTGTTGAACTCTACGATTTCAAGATTGTTAAATCTCGAAGAATCTCTTAGAGTATTTTTTGCAATGTAGACTCGCTTAAACCCCATTCTGTCGATTTCCCGAATTCGCGCTTCAATGGAAGGGACTTTCTTAAGCTCTCCAGTGAGCCCTACATCCGCCACAAACACGATATCATTGGGAATTGCTTTGTCTTTCACAGATGATACAATGCACATGATAACTGCTAAGCTTACGGATTGTTCTTTGAGTTGAAGCCCTCCCGTCGTTTTAATGACCACGTTTTTATCGTATAGATTAATCTTGCTTCTCTGTTCCAGGATAGAAATCAGGGTATTTAATTGATCTCTTCGTAAGCACTCCGCAATTCTTGATGGGTAGGGAGTGAATGACTTAGAAACGAGACTTTCGATTTCCACAATAATGGGGCGTGTCCCCTTTTTAATCACAGTTAAGGCACTTCCCGAAACCTTTTGTCCTTCTTCCCTTTGAGTCATAAAGAACTCAGACGGGTTATCAATCGATAACATTCCTCGTTCGGTCATCGAAAAAAAACCCATTTCGCCTGTACTCCCAAACCGATTCTTCGAGCACCAAGCCCCCCTCAGTTCTTCTCCATTTTCCCCATTGAGAATTAACACGGCGTCGACCAGATGCTCTAACGCTCGAAGTCCCGCGATTTCATCATCTTTCGTCATTTGCCCAACCATGATCACGGCTCTAGAGCGGCTGTTCTTTTTCGCTATTTTTAAGAGTTCGTTAGCGCACTCCATCGTTTGGCTAGGTGAGCCCGGCCGGGAATTATGTTCTTCAAGGGTGAATGTCTGAATACTGTCGATAATAATCAAATCCGGGTCCAGCTCCTCAATTGAGGCCAAAACATGGTTCATACTTGTATCACAGTATATCCAGATGTTACTCTTGTTTCCATTCAGAATTCGATCCGACCTACTTTTAATTTGACTATCACTTTCTTCAGCTGAAGCATATAAAACCTTGTAGCCCTTATTGGCAACATCATCGGCCACTTGTAAGAGCAAAGTTGATTTTCCCGCACCAGGTCCTGCTGTCAAGATGATGATGGAATCTTTTACGATCCCTCCCCCTAAAACCCGGTTAAATTCACTTATGCTCGTCACAATTCTATCGCTATTGCTGGTAGTGACCTCAGATAACCTCTTCGGAGAAGTCTTTCTTTCACTCGACGAAAACGTCTTTTTGAGTTGATTCTCTGACGCTTCAAATGTATTCCATTCATCACAGTTTTGACACTTTCCCAACCATTTTGGGCTTTCTGATCCGCAATTGGAACACCGATAAATCACCTTGATCTTCATGTAACGCCCCATTTCAATCAGCAGATGAGAACTACACACCAAAACCCCTGGTATTACTGCATGTGCGCCGCTCCATGCCCTCCATGGCACCGCGGCATCAGTCCATCCATGGACAAGTCCTGTTAGCGTGCTTAACGCTTTATTATCTGCATGCGCTTACGCAAATTCCGCTAGAGAGCTCTCTTTGCAAGAGTGAACTTCATTTTTCCATCCTCTGCTTCCACACCAATCTGGTCCCCCGCTTTAAATTCGCCTACTAGTATTTTCTCAGAAAGAGCATCTTCAATTAAACGTTGAATTGCCCGCCGTAGTGGACGTGCTCCAAAAATCGGATCATTTCCCTCTTTGGCAATTAGTTCGACAGCACTCTTCTCAACCTGAAGCTGCAAGCCCTGCTCAAGCAATCGAAGGTTTACTTGACTTATCAATATTTCCGCGATTTTTCCCAAGTGTTCCTCTTGGAGGGCATGGAAAACTACAAGCTCGTCGATACGGTTTAGAAACTCTGGACGAAAGGTGCGTTTTAGCTCTTCCATAACATGTTCACGCATATTCTTATAATCCATTTTTTCATCTTTTCCTGCAGTAAATCCCATCGCTTCCTTTCTGAGGAAGGAAGATCCCACATTCGACGTCATGATTATTACCGTATTTCTGAAATCAACGGTCCTTCCTTTGGTATCCGTAAGCCGTCCATCTTCAAGCACTTGCAGTAAAATATTAAACACTTCAGGGTGCGCCTTTTCGATTTCATCCAGTAAAACCACACTATAAGGGTTACTCCTGACCGCTTCAGTTAATTGACCACCTTCATCATGCCCAACATATCCCGGAGGTGCTCCTACAAGCCGAGAAACCGCGTGTTTCTCCATATATTCCGACATATCAATGCGAATCAGAGCCTTTTCATCCCCAAACATCGCCTCCGCCAAAGCGCGGCCGAGCTCGGTTTTTCCCACCCCGGTTGGTCCGAGAAAGATGAAGGAACCAATCGGACGTTTCGGATCTTTTAACCCCGCCCGAGCACGGCGAACCGCCCTGGCTACTGACGTAACTGCATCCTCCTGGCCTATAAGCCTTTTATGTAAAATCTCCTCCAGGTGCAGGAGGCGTTCACTTTCTTCCTGAGCTAGTTTCTTGACAGGTATTCCCGTCCAGCTTGCAATAATCTGGGCTATATCGTCCGCTGTGACTTGTGTATTTTCTTTGTGACGCTTATCCTCCCATGCCTCTCGTTGTTCAGCAAGATCAGCCCGGAGTTTATGTTCCTGATCGCGTATTTGTGCGGCTTTCTCAAACTCCTGGCCGGAGACCGCCGCTTCTTTTTCTTTCTTTAATCGTTCAGTATCTTCTTCAAGTAATTTTAAATGCTGCGGTGCGGTAAAACTGGCGAGATGAACACGTGAAGCAGCTTCATCCATCAAATCGATAGCTTTATCTGGTAAGAACCGGTCTGAAATATACCGGTTAGACAGTCGAGCAGCGGCCTCGATCGCCTCATCCGTGATCTTCACCAGGTGATGGGCTTCATAATGATCCCGTAAACCACGAAGAATCAAAATTGCTTCCCCTACAGTTGGCTCACCGACCGTGATGGGTTGGAAACGTCGTTCTAATGCCGAATCCTTCTCTATATACTTACGGTATTCATCTAATGTTGTCGCCCCAATGCATTGAAGCTCTCCCCTCGCCAGGGCAGGTTTTAGCATGTTTGCAGCATCGATAGCGCCTTCCGCAGCTCCTGCTCCTATCAAGGTATGCAATTCATCGATAAAGACAATAATGTTTCCATCCGCTCGGATCTCCTCCATGACTTTTTTTAAACGCTCTTCAAATTCGCCACGGTACTTGCTTCCGGCGACCATAGCCGAAAGATCTAAGGTAATAACACGTTTGTTAAGCAGTATTTCCGGTACCCTTTTACTAATAATTCCCTGCGCCAATCCTTCCGCTATGGCTGTTTTACCGACACCAGGCTCCCCGATTAGGGCAGGATTATTTTTAGTCCGGCGGCTAAGGACCTGAATGACTCGTTCTATCTCTTTTTCCCGCCCAATTACCGGATCAAGACGGCCTTCCCGAGCTTGCAAAGTAAGGTCACGCCCAAACTCATTGAGAGCCGGCGTATTCGCGGGTCCAATATTTTTAGAAGAAGGTATGGAATTAGACGTCGGTATGGTAGATTCTTCGAATTCTCCACCTAAAAGCTTAACCACTTGTTTCCAGACCTTTTCAGGACTCTCGTTAAGATTCGCTAGAATTCTGGCCGCGATCCCTTCTCCTTCCATAACTAACCCCAGAAGCAAATGTTCAGTTCCAATATAGTTAACATCTTGACGGTGTGTCTCTTCATTCGCCAACTCCAAAACTCTTTTAACCCGGGGGGTAAGCCCCACCTCTCCATTAAAGGGCTGACCTACCCCAGCAATTTGTTCAACTTGACTACGAATTTTTTCAAGATCCAAGCCCATCCCAATCAAGGCCTGAGCAGCAATTCCTTCGCCCTCTTGAATCAATCCAAGCAAGATGTGTTCAGTCCCCACAACTTGATGTCCCATCCGTTTAGCCTCATTATGGGCTATTGCTAAGACTTTCTCTGCACGCTCTGTATAACGTCCCTTCATGATTTCTTCATCCTTCCTATAATCGATGCTCGAGGTTCGAGGCGCGAGGGGTTTTTCCCGTTTTCTGAGATAAAAAAATAAATAATTGCCTCCCGATGTTGACAATGCATGTTAACTTCCCCATTATGATAAATCATCCCGACATAGAGTAGTCAAAATGGTCTTCATCAGGCGTGCTCGGAGCATGTCCCAATCCCTAAATTCTCCATTCAAATCATTTCCAGAAAGCACACTCTTTATCATCGCCGCTTCCCTTATCGTCACCAGTTCTTCCTCCACTAAACGATCCACCAGGCCGTTTGAGCGCTCACGGGAAAGCCGCTCCCCTATTAATTGCCGCATAACTTGTTGATACTGCCCTTCGAGGCCCAGCCCTAAACGGATAATTCGTATATACCCCCCGCCCCCCCGACGGCTCTCAACTAAGTAGCCCCTTTCCACTGTAAAACGAGTGTCCAGGACATAGTTAATCTGAGACGGAACGCAGGCAAACTCACCCGCAAGCTCGCTGCGCTGCAAAATAATATACCCTTCTGACGTTTGTTCTAATATTCGTTTTAAATATTCTTCTATTCGATCCGCAAGGTTTCCCATTGTTGAAGTTCTCCTTGTTTATTAATCTTCCTCAACTAATCTTCCAATCCTCGTCTTTGACCTTTCCTGACCTTCTAGGAATATCATACCCATTTTTATATATTTTTGCAAAGGATTTAGAAAAATATTTTGACTAATATAGGTACTGTGTGAAAACGCAGTCCCTCAAAAATAAAGTGGGAGAATTTATTGAATTTACATTAATTAAGCTATCCAATGGAAGACCAACTATAATTAAAGCCTACTCTTTAAAGAATCGTTTATTAGAGAGTCATTTTTCGCATGGAAGACCAACTATAATTAAAGCCTACTCTAATACAAAAAGTGGGGCTGTTTTCATAAGGAATTCACTTATGACACAGCCCCCTCCCAATTATTCTTTAAAAAGAATGATAATTTAAGTTATTATACAAATAACATAAAAAACCCAAGAAGATAATGTCAGAAGCCCAACACCTCCCAGTAACCAGATAACAGATTTTCCTTCAAGCCGTTTAGAAGGTTTATCTTTTTCCGGCGGATAATAGGCTGGATGCCCGGCTTGTTTAAAAGCCGATTGTTTTTCAAAAATATTCAGCTTTCGGATCTCCATTTTAGATGTAGTTACCTGAGATGCCACATCTGACCATAGCAACGAACCTTGAAGCATAAATTGAAGTTCTTCAGGACTCAGCTTAACATAAGTTTCTTTCATGGTGTGCCTCCATGTGTCGATTTATAACCAGGTTGGATTAGCTTAAATCTGCACATAATTCTCCGTGCTCAGCCAACTCTCTCTCCTAATTGATTCGCTGCCAACGAAAAAAATCCCTGCCACATGAGCAGGGACCTTTATCCTAAATGTCTACAAAATTCGTCTCGACATAATAAACTACACCCTACTTAATGATAAGTACAGGGCAACTCGCCCGCTGCAACACCCGTTGACTTACACTTCCAAGGACCGAACCTGCAATTGCTCCGTAACCATGGCTTCCCATGATCACCAGATCAATATTTTCTTTCTTGATCTGTTCTAAAATTATGGTCACCGGATGACCGGATTCCACCCTTCTGTGGATAACAACCTGCTCACTATCAATTCCAGTCAAAGTTGCATCTAAAGCCAGTTCGCCGTTTTGATCCAGTTGTTCTTGTGTTACGGTGATGCCATAAGAAATCGTATACCCCCAATAAGCCTGGGGCGTGTAGCTAACATGAAGAAGTACTACTTCCGCTTTAACAGATCGAGCCAGTTCTAATGCTGTCTTTAAGGCGCGACGCGAGCATTCTGAGACGTCTGTAGGGACGAGTATCTTTTTATACAAACTAAATCCCCCCATATATTGACACTAGTATTCCTGAGCTGACAAATGATGAAGTCAAAGGATATACTCAGCGTCAAATCTTCTTTTGAGACTATAGTTACTAGAGAATGATTAATTCCCGTGGACTCGTCGATATATACTTTGCACCCACTTCGTCTACGATGACTACCGTATCTTCGATCCCAACAGCTCCAACACCCGGGAAAACAAATTTCGGTTCGATTGCTACCACCATTCCAGGTTTTAACACTTCTTTAGATCCCTTGCTAATAGTTGGAAGTTCGTCGAGGTCCAATCCTACCCCGTGTCCGACAAAACGAACACGGCTTGTCCCATAACCCATAAAGTTTTTCTCATAAGGGGTATTCTCACGAACCCAAGTTAGCGTTTCCTCATAGACTTCGCCAGCCTCCCTCCCTGGAACTAAGGCACGCCTTATCCCTTCTTCGACCTTCCTGGCTACCTCGTAGGCCTTGCTTAGCTCCTTAGATAATGGCCCAAGACAAAGGATTCGGGTTTGATCAATCTGATATCCATGTCTTACTATCGCTATATCCACAACTATCGGCTCACCTGTCTGAATCTGAGCCATTGACGCACCACTCGGATACGCAATAGAAGTACCTTGTCCCATAACTGCTCCATAAAAATAGCTGACGCCTGCTGCTCTAGCCCCTGAAGTGACTGCGCCGATAAGGAATTGAGAGTTAAAGCCGCGCATCCGCACATTACCACCATGTCCAAGCAGCCGTGCCTTGCGTAATAATAATCCTTCTAACTCAACCTCAGTCATACCCGGATGAAGGACTTCTTTTGCATACTCCAAAACTAACGTTTGAATTTGTGCACTTTCTCCTATCCGAGCCAATTCCCACTGAGACTTTACTGCACGTTGTAAGCGTACCTCAGTGGAAACATCCGCCAATCTAACGTCCGGAAATATTTTGCGATAGCGCTCAAATTGATTAACCGGAAGAACATCCAATTCCAGACCCAGTATTTCCGGTAAGGGGATCCCTGCTTCCTTTATATACTGCGGAATCTTAGATATGCCCTGTAACTGAATAACCTCCCATGAACTTTCTGACTGAGCTCTGTCAAAATCACGATAGGCAAGGACAATCGGCTTTCCCTCCCTTGGAATATAAATATGAACATCTTGGGCTGTTCCTGAATAATACAGGGTATCCGCCCGCTGGACTAACAGTGCCCCTTCAATCTCTTTTTTTCGCAAAATATCTTGAAAATTCACAACTCGCTCATGTAATTCTGTTTTGGGTACTTTCATTTTTCTCCTCCATTTTTTATGTAATATTAAGAATTTTATTTTTAATACTATTATGTTCAGATTCCCTTAACTTTGCAAGTTCTTTTGTTTAATCCCTGATCTATGGTGCAATAGCTCCAATAATGAAATAATTAGTTTATATACATTATATTATGTGGTATAATATTTATTTAGGTGCCACAAGCGTCTTTTGCCCCGTTGGCGAAACTCACGCGCGATCGCGACATAGTCTGTTTCCGCAGTGATAGAAACTTTTTCTGCGCAGTTATAGATAGAGACGCATTTGGAATATTAAAGAGTATAACAATACAAAAGGAGAATGAAAACATTGTCAACATTTTCAGATTTGGGATTAAGTGAACCGGTCACTCGATCAATCATCAACATGGGGTTTGAAGAAATGACTCCAATTCAAGAAGAGACGATTCCCGCTGCAATGCAGGGAAGGGATCTAATCGGACAGGCTCAAACCGGTACGGGGAAAACAGCGGCTTACGGGATTCCCTTAGTTGAGAGATTCATGGAGCATGCCGAACAAATTCAAGGAATAGTACTGGCTCCCACTCGGGAATTAGCAGTCCAAGTGGCTGAGGAATTAAATAAGATCGGGCAGTTCAAGCGGATTCATGCCTTGCCCATTTATGGCGGACAAGGGATAGACTGGCAGATCAGGGCCCTGAAGAAACGCCCCCACATTATTGTAGCCACTCCGGGACGTTTAATGGACCACATGAGGAGAAAGACCATTCGCCTCAACGATATTAAAATCCTTGTTTTGGATGAAGCCGATGAAATGCTGAACATGGGCTTTTTGGACGATATCGAAACGATTCTCAAGGAGATTCCCGCGGACCGTCAGACCTTGCTCTTTTCGGCAACGATACCGAGACAGATTCAAAATATTGCTCAGCGGTTTATGAAAGAACCGGAACTGATTAGCATTAAGGCTATGGGAGTCACGGTATCTGATACTGAGCAACATTATGTGGAAGTATCGGAAAAACTAAAATTCGATGTGTTATCACGCATTCTAGACATCCAATCACCAGACTTGGCCATTGTTTTTGCTCGAACTAAGCGGCGGGTGGATGAACTTTCAGAGGCATTGAGCAAGCGTGGTTATTCAGCGGAAGGAATTCACGGGGACTTGACCCAGAGTAAGAGAGACAGTGTCTTGCGTCAGTTTAAAGACGGAACGGTCGAGGTTTTGGTCGCCACTGATGTGGCTGCTCGGGGACTGGATATTAGTGGAGTGACCCATGTCTATAATTTTGATATCCCACAAGATCCGGAAAGTTATGTCCATCGGGTCGGCCGAACGGGTCGTGCGGGAAAATCAGGCTTAGCGATTACGTTAGTCACACCGCGGGAGATGGGTATGCTAAGGCTCATTGAACAGCTTATTAAGCGGAGGATTGTACGTAAGCCTATTCCAACAATCATAGAGGCAGTGGAAGGTCAGCAACGCTTAACCATGACGGAGATTCTGAGAGTTATTGCAGAAGAAGATATCGAAAAATATAAAGGGGTGGCAGAAGAGTTATTGGCGGAAAACGACTCAGTTACCCTTTTATCTGCTGCGTTAAAAATCATAACCAAGGAACCTGAAGCCGTCGAAGTTCGGTTAACAGAAGCTGCACCTATACGGAGAAGAAACATGGGGAATAATGTCAGACCTCAGTTGGGGAATTATTATCGAGATGGTTATAGACAAAAGACGGACACTTGGGCCCGACGAAAAGGCCACGATGTTCGTGGGGGTGCTGCCGGAATTCAACGGGGTAGGGATAATAAGAGAAACGGCTAAAGAGAAGTTCGGAGGGAAAAGTGACGTGTTCACCTTTTCCTCTTTTTTATTGACGCAAGTTCCCTATTCTTCCCACCACGGTCTCGAATTCCTTACCATGTTATCCTTAATATTATTCCTGCTCGCTCTCTTCCTCCCCAACCGAACAGGGTCCGGCTCCCAAATAGCTAAAGGCTCGGCATGCCCGGAACCTGAAGAAATCATGGTCTTTTCTTCATCCCTGTCCCAAGACCACTGAATATCCGGACTCTTTTCACAGCTTTCAATCCCATTGGTTATTGGTGCCTCAATACATTCCTCAATTCTCTCTTCTTTATCCCAATCAAACTTGCTGCTGACACCATCATTTGTTTCATAGCCTGCATAAGAAGGTGTAAAATGCGGTCTTTTTCCTGACCATGCGCTCATTCTCCTGCCTTTTACCCCTCCTGCTCCGACCGCACCTGCTATTAAACCTATAATCACACCTTCAGCAAGGACTTGGATAAAACCCCACCCTTGTACTGGTAAAAATAACGCAAGCAATAGCGTCCCCACTATAACGTAGCCCGCTCCAACGATCCCACCCAACCACCACTCCCTACTTTCCTTAGCCGTTCGATATCCGCCAATAAGGCAACTTACCAACAACCCGATATCCAACAATCGGGAGATACTCAAGCCCCCAAGTTCCATAGCACCCCATACAATTCCTGCGAAAAGGGTCAAGACCGTAACCAGCAAGGCCGTAGTAATTCCCCTTAGGATGGATGAGCCCATTCCTTCCTCCCCCTTTTTCAATTTATTTTACTGCCAGAGCGCAATATTTCTCCTCGTATCATAAATACGTCGAACCTGTCCGATACATTCCTCTTTCTACCCATTATTATCCATGATCAAGTAACGTTCTTCAAGAATATAGTGTGCTAAGACACGTGAAAAGGAGGAGTCCAAATGGATTATGCACGATATACTGTTCAAGCGGGCGATTCAATTTATAAAATCGCCAAAGCTTACAATGTCGAAATGGCAGAAATCATTAAAGTAAATCATTTAAAACATCCTGATCGCATATATGCCGGTCAAGTTCTTCTACTCCCCGTCCCAGCAACCCATGAACCTACTCCAGAGGAAATTCCCGAACCGAACTTTACATATGCCATGTGGCTCTATGAAGCTTATGCAGGTAAAGAATCGGAATTAACTGCGGCCACTACCTACCTTTACCAGGCCGTGCTTCTGGATCGCCCGGAGTTCGATGCATTGCTCCGACCCATCGCTTATGACGAAATACGTCATCTTGAGAAATTAGCCCTTGCCTTGCGCCATCTGGGTGTAGACCCGAGGTACGGAACATTGAGCAGTGGACATTGGGTTGATTGGCGATCCAGTTTTATCAACTATAACAGTGAGCTTTGTACACTCCTTGACTCTAATATTGCAGACGAGGCCAGAGACCATCGTGAATATCTTGAACTGGCCCAAAAAATACCTATTCCGGAAATTCAATGCATTCTTACGGAAATAGCTGCCGATGAGGAACGTCACTACCATCTCTTCTGCCAAGCGAAACAGCAATACTGTGGTGAATTCGGGTGTCCGCCGCCACCACCTTGTTCCCCACCGCCGCTCTATACCCCGACCGAAACCCCGGAAATTCCGCCTTGTCATCCGGGACCCCATGATGGCGGAAAAGGTTAGCAACTGCGTAATTGGCGCTATAACCTTACGGAGGTCAGATATCTAAGGCCTGAGATCAGAAAATGTCAACCGTTAGTAAAATCTGTTAAAGTTCAGAACGGCCGTGCGTATCCACGCATCGGCCTTTCGTTTTATTTTCCATAGCGGGCATGCTTATTGCTAAGTTTCCCGGATCAAAGATCGATAAATTGTGAGAATAAACAGAAGGTAAAAGGCTCCTCCAATTAGGAGGGTTGTTGGGTAGATCACACCTTTGCGATGCAGAGAAATGTAAGGAATCATCGCCGCACCCAGAGCAAGGAGCGCACTCGACAAGGCCAAGGTATCCAGTTTCCACGGTGTAAGCACGATTCCGATAGCCGTAATCACAGAGCTCTGAAATACCATAGCTCCAGTCAAGTTACCCATCGCCAACGTGTCTTTACCGCGGCTAATCCAAAGAACGCTATTAAACTTTTCCGGCAACTCTGTAGCAATCGGAGTAATTATTAACGAAAGCACAAACACCGGAACTCCAATAGCTATCGCGATTAAAGCAATAATTATTTGTCCTAAAATTTTAACCAATGTTGGATTTTGAGTCTGCCCTGCTACGTAGAGAGGAGCTAAATTCTCGTGTTTACACCCATTTATGCAATCACGCAATATCAGTAATATATAGACCCCATAGGCTAAAACCAATACCCAGGCCATATCATTCTTGAGTTCTTGATTGGACAAAAATGACGCGAAAATTGCCATAGAATATACTATCAGGAAGAATTTTAAATCCCTTCGAACGACTTTCGCCTCTAATCGAAGGGGGCGATTATTGCGACGGAACAATAGTGCTGCAAGTCCAGTAATAAAGAAAGCAAGTGTCGCCAACATGAAGGGCGCACCAAGAATAGCCCCAATGCCTATCTCCGCCCCTTCTGTGCCCTTCTTCAAGCCAAGAATAGCTATAAGTGACACCATGGTCTCGGGTAAGGCCGTCCCGACTGCTGCGAGAATACTCCCAACCGCTCCGGCACCAAGTTTTAGCCTTTGCCCCAGCCACTCAATCCCATTGGTAAACGCTTCTGCACCAATCAAAATGATCCCGAAACTCACAAGCAGCGCCGCCAGCTCTCTCAAACTTTCCTCTCCCTTCTTCCCGCATACCGCCTTCGCTTCCTGACTATTAAACAGTCACTCTAAATATACGGGAGGGGGATTATTCTAGAACCTGGGAACTTGCGTTACAACGCTCACCTCATGCTTTCGCGGGCCAAACTAGGGCTCAGGTGGTTTCCATATAAGAAGGCGGGGTGGAACACGTCCTGTGTTCCACCCCGCTGATGAAAGCACCACTTGAGCCGAGTTTGGCTAGCCACTCCATCAGAGAGGTTCGCTTTAGTAAGCGCGAAGTTCCGGGCTAGGGATGAGGAAAACGCAGTACAAAATTGCAATAAAAGGGAAAAGCTCCTTTCATGGAGCTTCGGGGTAATCTTCTTCAGCTTTATATGGAGCCATTATCATTGGCAAAGTAACGAATCTTTCAGTGATAAATGCAATGACTAGAGAAGCATAGGAATATAAAGGATGAGCAATCTCATCAATTTCTTTCAATATATCAGATTCTATTAATTTACCTTTATATTTATAGGCACCTAATATTTCGAGATCTAATCTAAAAGGTCCTTCTGGACTAAAAAACAAGCGTTCAGATAATTTAATCCTTATCTCTTTATCTTTAATTTCTAATAAGGTTACGTTATTTTGGCGATTAAATTTAACAAAGTCCTCAGAAATATCACTTGATAATAATTGACCGTTTATACTTTGAAGCTGAACATTGATTAGAGTTAATTTACTATCTAATTTTGATGTACTAGTTTTCTTATTAGTCTTTGTTGTCTCACTCTTAGTTACCATCTTAGTTTATCATCTCCTTTCGAGTGATATTTGTAGGCCATTTCGGTTGAATTTTTTGAAATGAATTATCATATTTTTTCTTTATACCCAGATCTAAACTAGGTATAAATATATTGATATTATTAGTTTCTTTTATTTGATTTCTTCCAACTACTTTCCCAAAATTTAGTGAAAGTAAGGAAAGTAGATATGAATTCAGACTCATATTATCCTTTTTAGCAACTAAAGAAAGCTCTCTATGAAGAAATTTAGGAAGTCTTAATGTAAATTTCCCACTATAATCTTCATCTTCTTCAGTACTAGGAAAAGGAATTTTCTGTTCTCTTTTGATAGCTGTTTTAATCCAAGCAGTTTTAGCATCTAATAAATTACTCAAAGCTTCTTGTTGTGTTTCGCCATCTGACATGCAACCTTTTAAATCAGGAATACTTGCTAACCATCCACCGCCATCTTCTTCTTTAAGCGGTGTCAATACTACTTGATATGATAAATTTAAGTAGTATTGAATATCCTTGATCATTTTATTCGACCTCCTTTATTTCCTCAATTAGCTATTATTTTTTTAACATATATAGTTTTTATCCTATTACTGTGTACTGGTATGCTAAGATATCTAAATTTTTATGATATACTATCCAGTGACTTCCTCCATCTGGTTCATCATAGTATATGTCAAAAGATCTGAGGATAGGAAGTAATTCATCCCATTTTATATCATTAGGATTTTGAAGAAGTCGTTCAAATCTTTTCCCAATTTTTGACATTCTTATCTCTCCTATATTATTCACATCGATATCATGTATGATACTAATATTTATAAATAATATCTGGTATCAAATATGATACTATCTGCTGTAATTTTTGTCAATGGCAAACTTTGCGCGACAGTATATTCCCAAGATCCGTCACCAATATCAACTGTGCGGTTTAGTTCCTGACATTGAAAGAAACTGAAATTCTGTGTTGCATAGTAATCCTGACGCCAAGCTATGATGGCATCGCTAAACAGGCCAACGATAGATT
>NZ_JCAIJG010000074.1:6405-16417 GCF_059735615.1 Desulfosporosinus sp. Tol-M2 | reverse complement strand
TGTATTATGCCATTTGAGATAGTACGCAACGACATAACGAAAATGAACGTTGACGCCATCGTAAATGCAGCGTATATTGCCCTGCAGATGGGTGGCGGCGTATGCGGCGCAATATTTTCGCTGCCGGAGCGGACAAGCTTCAATCGGAATGTAACAGCATTGGCTTCTGTGAGGTTGGTGTAGCTGTTATCACTGATGGATATGTTCGTCATAACCACGGACGGCATGGAAAACGCCAGCCGTGAGTACAGCTACGAAAAGATAAGCGCCATGATCGAGAGGCAGAAGGCAAAATACGGCTGGAATTCATTTTCCTCGGCGCTAACATTGACGCATTGATGAAGACTTCAAGAGTCGTAAAGGCAAAAAGTAACGCATCAAACAAAACAGGCATAGGATTCCAACCTGTGCCTGTTGATGTAAGATAGCATTTATTTTGTTCGAGTGAAAGGGGTGCTTTTATGCTTGGCGCTATTTTGGGCGACATCGTCGGAAGCCCATATGAATTTGACCAGAATAATATAAAGACCACAGACTTTCCATTGTTCGGGAGGCATTCTCATTTCACCGACGACACTGTAATGACGTTGGCTGTTGCGGAAGGGCTGATGAACGGATACGATGACCAAAAAAGAACCGAAGAAGAACTTGTAACAGCTATGCAGAAGTATGGCAAACTGTATCCTCATGCAGGCTATGGAGCGAGATTTTCCGGCTGGTTATCCGACGAAACCCCAAGACCATATATGAGCTACGGCAACGGCTCGGCAATGCGTGTTTCCGCAGTGGCGTGGATGTTCGATAATCTCGAGCAGGTTGAACGGTATGCCCGGATCAGTGCCTGTGTCACCCACAATCACCCGGAAGGAATAAAGGGCGCAGAGGCAACTGCTGCTGCTGTTTATCTTGCCCGTACCGGAAAAAGCAAAGTGGAAATCAAGCAATACGTGGAGAAGACATATCAATATGATTTGAACCGCACGCTTGATGAAATCCGTCCTAATTATCACCATGTGGAAAGCTGTCAGGAAACCGTACCAGAAGCCATCATTGCTTTTCTCGAAAGCAGCGATTTTGAAGATGCCCTAAGAAAGGCTGTTTCCCTGGGCGGCGATAGTGATACGCTGGCAGCTATTGCAGGCAGTATTGCCGAAGCCTTCTATGGTATTCCTGCAGTGCTGAAGGGAAAGGCATGGTCCATGCTGGATGAAACTTTGAAGCGAGTATTATGGCGATGGTATGTTTGGTACTATACTCCGTATTTTGAAAAGCACCATAAACGGCCTGGAGAAAAGCAGAAGAAGGGAACTCCCCAGATTCCATCCCCAGTTTTTAATGAAAATCTGATTGAATTTGAGCAGATATTTAATCTGAGCGGAATCGCTGATGTTAACTATCTGCATACGATCGAAAGCTACGGAATTAAAGCTGAACATGACAGTTTTGCTTTGGCTATTCCGACAGCGAGTAAACAACTGCTGAATGCCATGCTTACTTGCTATATTAGACAGGAGCGATTCTGCGATGGCCTCATAGCCGCTGTTGAAAACGGAAACATCGGCCACATTCTGGCAAGTCTAAAAGAAGTACAGGCTAAATGATAGTCACACAAGTACACCAAGGACTTCTTCTATAGCTTCATTTAGCTCTCCTTTACCGATCCCCGTCTGCGCTGAAAAAGGAAGAATCAGTGACACATCAGGAATATCTAAGGCCTTGGCGATAACATTCAAGTGCTTCAGCCACTGTCCACGTGCAATTTTGTCCGCTTTAGTGGCTACAACCATGGTTGGCATCTGTATATTGCGCAGCCACTGCTGCATTTCAATATCTTCAATACTCGGTGCATGGCGGATATCCACAATTTGAATCACCGCTCGTAACGGCTCTCGCTTTTTAAGATAGGCCTCCATCATAGGCCCCCACTGTGCATTAACCGTTTTAGCGACTTTAGCATAGCCGTAACCTGGTAAATCCACGAGCAACCACTGATCATTAACCCTGTAAAAATTTAGAGTTTGTGTTTTTCCAGGAGTATTCCCCGTCCGCGCCAAGGTGCTTTGCGCCGGCCTCTGTTCAACATCCGGAATTCTTCCTTGAGCATAAACGGAATTCACCGGGATATCTTCCTGAACTTCATCCGAATGAGCCAGTGGCAAAAAAGCAAGTTTCAGTACCTCTTCAATTCGGCTCACAAAGTGGAATTCCAGGACTTTACGAACTTTCTCCGGAACATCTTCAAGGTCTTTACGGTTTTCCTCAGGGAGAATTACTACTTTGATTCCTGCCCGATGGGCCGCTAAAACTTTTTCTTTAACCCCACCGATGGGCAAAACGTTCCCGCGCAAGGTTATTTCCCCCGTCATGGCCAAATCCGACCGCACGGAGCGCCTTGCCAGGGCCGAGGCTATCGCTGTGGCCATCGTAACTCCTGCCGAAGGACCGTCTTTGGGAGTAGCACCTTCCGGAACATGGATGTGAAGGTCTGTTTTCTCATAAAAGTCTTCCTCAATCCCTAAACTAAGAGCATGCGCCCGTACAAAAGTCCAAGCCGCTTGCGCGGATTCCTTCATGACATCCCCTAGTTGACCGGTTAACGTCAGTTTCCCTTTTCCCGGCAAGGGGGTTACTTCCACCGTGAGTACTACCCCACCGACTTCGGTGAACGCTAGACCCGTTACCGCTCCGATTTCAGGAGCCTTCGCCGCCACTTGGAAATGAAAGCGAGGTGCACCTAGCGCGGACTCTACATCTTCAAAGGTCAGCATATGCGGTTCCCATTCTTTTTTTACCCAGCGAATGGCGATTTTCCGGCATAGATTAGCTATCTGCCTCTCCAGAGCCCGTACACCGGACTCCCGTGTGTACCCCTGAACCAGCTTGAGCAATACTTCCTCATCCAGTGATACGACATCCTTTTTAAGTCCATGCGCTTCCATCTGCTTGGGCAGGAGATAGCGCAAAGCAATATTTACTTTTTCATCTTCTGTATACCCACTAAGGGTAATAACCTCCATCCGGTCCAAGAGCGGACGGGGAATTGATTGCATTACATTTGCCGTAAGCACAAAAAGAGTTTGCGATAGATCAAAGGGAAGTTCCATGTAATGATCGGTGAAGGTATTATTTTGCTCCGGGTCCAAAACCTCTAAGAGAGCTGAGGCTGGGTCCCCACGGAAATCTGACGTCATCTTATCAATTTCATCTAAGAGGAAAACCGAATTACGGGTTCCTGCTGTCCGAACACCCTGAATTATCCGTCCAGGTAAAGCCCCTATATAGGTACGGCGGTGTCCCCTAATCTCAGCCTCATCACGTAAGCCACCTAAGGACATGCGCACGAATTTACGATTTAAAGCCCGGGCAATGGATTTGGCTAAGGACGTCTTGCCAACCCCAGGCGGACCTACTAAGCATAGAATTGGGCTTTTCATTTTGGGCGTCAGTTTGCGGATTGCCAAAAACTCCAGAATACGTTCTTTGATTTTCTCCAGACCATAGTGGTCCTCGTTCAAAATGTCCTCGGCCTTTTTTAGATCGATTTTATCCTTGGAGGTTTTCGTCCAGGGAAGTGCCAAAATCCAGTCCAGATAAGTACGAACCACAGTACCTTCCGCTGAAGAGGGGGGCATTTTTTCTAAGCGTTCAATTTCTTTGATCGCCTTTTGCTCGACTTCTTTGGGGAACTTGGCATTGGCAACTTTCTCTCGGAATTCCTCCGCCTCAACTTGGCGCTCATCTTTATCTCCCAGTTCTTTTTGGATTGCCTTCATCTGTTCTCGTAAATAGTATTCCTTCTGCGCTTTATCCATTTGCTTACGCACTCTTTGACCGATGCGTCGTTCCAGCTCCAGGATCTCGATTTCCCGCATTATTAGTTCAGTTAAACGTTCCAAACGGAATTCCACTGCTATGGCGTCCAAGATGGTTTGTTTATCTGGTACTTTAAGATTCAGGTGCGAAGCGACAATGTCTGCTAATTGGCCTGGCTCGTCCACTGCTAAAACTGTTCCTAAAGTTTCGACGGGAACACGTTTACCAAGTTTAGCGTATTCTTCAAACTGGTGGATCATTCCCCGAATTAATGTATCTATTTCCGGCGTGGATGTTTTCTTTTCCTCAGGCAGCACCTCAACCCGCACCTTAAAAAACCGCTTCTCCTCTAAAAATTCAAGTACCCGACCTCGCGAAATCCCTTCAACCAAGACACGCATGGTACCACCCGGAAGTTTTAAGAGTTGCTTTATTTCAGCGACTGTACCCATTTCGTACACATCCTCTGCAGTCGGCGAATCGATCTCTGTCTCTTTCTGTGCAGCTAAAAGAATAATCCGGTCGCAGAGCATGGCCTCCTCAATCGCAGCCCTGGAACATTCCCTCCCGACATCCAGATGAATAACCATATACGGAAAAACTAAAATCCCCCGTAACGGGAGTAATGGTAATTCGCGTTCTTTTTTCACTGATATCCCTCCTAGTTAAAAATCCACAAAGTATATAACTTATACTATCTGACTAGTATAGTCAAAAAAGCACACTAAATATAGTGTGCCAAACTCATCTTGAACTATTCTAACACGTTTTACCCCGTTCTGGCAAATTCGCAACGACGTTAGTTACTACTCTGTTGACTGCAAAATCCAAGTGGTTCAATACTTCTTCAAGTGGCGGACTAATCTCAGTTTTTTCAATTTTAATATCTGAGGCTATAGCCAATTCTAAAACTTGAGTAAGCTCCTCCACTGGAATAATCTTGATCTCTTCGTTTAATTCGGCAAAGCGTTCCTGCCAGTTTTCCTTAGGAATCAGAACCCGCTTGCACCCGGCTTGCTTCGCAGCTTCGATCTTGGCAGCAACACCTCCGACGGGTTTCACCCGTCCTCGGATAGATAGTTCTCCGGTCATTGCCAGATAATTATCCACCTTTAGCTGACGAATTGCAGAAATAGTAGCCGTCGCAATGGCAATTCCCGCCGACGGACCATCGAGCGGAACGCCGCCCGGAAAATTTACATGAATGTCAAAATTTCGAGGTTCAATTCTCATTTGCCGTTTTAAAACGGTAAGAACATTTTCCACTGAACTGCGGGCCATGCTCTTGCGCCGAATTTTCTTTCCTTCACTCCCTTGTTCTTCTTCATCAACAATCCCTGTCACCAAAAGGACACCCGTGCCCGAATCGACAGGAAGGGCGGTTACTTCCAACTCAAGAAGCATACCCATATTCGGTCCGTAAACAGCAAGTCCATTAACGACCCCAGCACTGGCCTCCAGGGGCACTTTTCTATCCGGACGAGGCGCATATTGCCCTGTTGTGATAACCCATTCCATAATTTCCACGTCAACCCGAGGTACCCGGTTGGTTAAAGCGACCCCTGCGGCTAACTGCACCATATTAACGGCCTCACGGCCATTAGAGGCAAATTGTTTAATGACATTCAGCGCAGCCGGGGTAATAGGCATTTCCATCTTTGCAGCAGCTACACGGGCGATTTCCGAGATTTCAGTAGGAAGCAAACCCTGAAAATAAACCTCCATGCACCGGGAACGAATCGCGGGCGGAATTTGTCCCGGACTTCGGGTGGTCGCCCCCACAAGACGGAAGTCAGCTGGAAGACCATTTTGAAAAATATCGTGGATATGTTGTGGAATGTTGGGATCTTCCGAGCTATAATAGGCGCTTTCGAGGATCACTTTGCGATCCTCTAGGACTTTTAAGAGCTTATTTATTTGAATCGGATGAAGTTCTCCGATTTCATCGATAAAGAGAATCCCACCGTGTGCTTTAGTGACCGCTCCTTGTTTCGGTTGAGGAATTCCCGCCAGCCCCATGGCTCCGGCTCCTTGGTAAATCGGATCATGTACCGAGCCGATCAAGGGATCGGCGATCCCTCGCTCATCAAAACGTGCGGTCGCCCCGTCGATTTCTGTGAAATGGGCGCTTTCTTTAAATGGGGAAAGTGGATTCTTCTTGGCTTCTTCTAAGATTAACCGGGCGGCAGCGGTTTTGCCGATGCCAGGAGCTCCATAAATCAACACATGCTGCGGATTAGGACCGCATAAAGCGGCTCGCAAGGCTTTGATTCCCTCTTTTTGCCCGATAATTTCCTCAAAATTAGTGGGACGGGTTTTTTCAGACAAAGGAGTGGTTAAGGTAACCTTTCGCATTTTATGTAATTTTTCAAGTTCCTTATGAGATTCCAGTTCAACCGATCTTTTATTTCCTTGTTGAGACTTGAGCATACTCCAAAAATATAGCCCTATAACAATGGCGAAAACCAACTGAACAACCATAACTATACCACTGAGTCCATTCATGTCCTCTTTTCCTCCCTATGATATCTCTTGTGATAGTATTGCCACAAGGTGAAAAATAAAACATCATAAATGACGAAGTTCTAAAAAAACTACAAACAAAAACACCGGTGCCGCCCAAATTCGAGGTTCGATGTTCAATGTTCGAGGTTCGAACATCCTGCTTCATATCTTGTTCTATAAACCATACATCAATACCATGACAAAACACCGGCGCAGCCCTCGCTGCTCCGGCAAGGTTCGATGTTCAATATTCGAGGTTCGAACATCTTAACACGTGCTTCGAAACGAACCACAAACTGCGTACTACGAATAAATAACACCGGCGCAGCTATATGCTACTCCGGTGTCAATTCGATGTTCACTATTCGAACCACGTACCACGAACTTCGAACCACTATTATGCCTCGCCTAAGCAGATTCTTCCTTCTTGCCTTTTTTGGGTTTATCAGCCACGACGAGAAGGGGTTCTTCTTTCTTCAAGACCACGTCCTGCGTGATGACGCATTTCGAAACATCATTGCGCGAGGGCAAATCATACATCACGTTGAGCATGATATCCTCCACAATGGCCCTTAAGCCCCGTGCTCCGGTATTGCGACGAATCGCTTCAGTGGCAATCAACTCAAGTGCCGCATCTTTGAACTCCAAGGTTACACCGTCAAGCTCCATCAGCTTCTGGTATTGCTTAACCAAGGCATTCTTGGGTTCTGTCAAAATGCGTACTAACGCCGCTTCATCCAATGCCTCAAGAGTTACAATCACAGGTACACGTCCTACAAACTCAGGGATTAGCCCGAATTTCTGAAGGTCGGTCGGCAAAATTCCTTTTAAAATTTCACCTACATTCATATTGGTTTTATTTTGGATAGTTGCGCCAAAGCCCATGGTTTTCTGTCCTGTCCGGTTTTGAATGATTTTTTCAATCCCGTCAAAAGCTCCGCCGACAATAAAGAGAATATTCGTGGTATCCAATTGAATAAATTCCTGGTGCGGATGTTTGCGTCCACCTTGTGGAGGCACGCTGGCAACAGTTCCTTCAAGAATTTTCAGTAAGGCTTGCTGAACTCCTTCCCCAGAAACATCCCGAGTAATAGAGGGATTTTCAGACTTTCGGGCAATCTTATCGATTTCATCAATATAAATAATGCCCTTTTCTGCTTTTTCCACATCATAATCAGCGGCTTGAATTAATTTAAGGAGAATATTCTCTACATCCTCACCCACGTACCCTGCTTCTGTGAGTGACGTGGCATCTGCTATGGCAAAGGGAACATTAAGGACTTTTGCTAGTGTCGAGGCCAGCAAAGTCTTTCCTGAACCAGTGGGTCCCAGCATAATGATGTTCGACTTTTGCAATTCAACATCATCAATTTTCATGCCCATGTTAATCCGTTTGTAATGGTTGTATACTGCTACCGAAAGCGCCTTTTTCGCTTGATCCTGGTCAATAACATATTGATCAATAATCGCCCGGATTTCCTTGGGTTTCAGAATTTCTCCAATTTCAACGCCCAAGTCGTCGGTCAGCTCTTCCTCGACAATCTCATTGCAGAGTTCAATACATTCATCACAAATGTATACGCCTGGACCGGCAACCAATTTCTTGACCTGTTCCTGGGTTTTACCGCAGAATGAACACTTTAGTTGGTTTTTGTCATTGGTGTACTTTGCCATCTTCTCACCTCTATTCCCAGAATTTTCCTCGCGTTGTTGACTATGAATTTTGTTCTACTAAAAAGTTAACCGTCTTCTCACTGATCAAACTTCGTTTAAAAAACTCGAGTTCTCCACGCGCAATGAGGGACTGTTTGAGAGATGTTGCGTCTTGTTGATAATTCTCAGCAAGTTTTTGGATCCCTTCATCTACTTCGTCTTCTGTGGCCTCAATTCCTTCTGCCTTGGCAATAGCTTCTAAAACTAAATCTTTTTTAACGCTTTCCACTGCTTGAGGACGCAGGCGCTCCAGCATAGTTTCCTCTGTCGAGTTGGTATACTGGTAATACTGCTCGAGTGACATTCCCTGCAGAGCTAAAGTACGATTTAAATTTTCCGCCATAGCTTTAATTTGTTCAGTAAACATGACTTCAGGAATTTCGACGCTGGCATTGTCTACCACTTTAGAAATGACCGCCTCAATTTGATCCCTTTTGGCTTGTATTTCACCCCGCAATAATAATTTATTCCGTAAGTCAGTTTTCAATTCATCAAGCGTTTCAAATTCACTAACATCTTTGGCAAATTCATCATCCAGTGACGATATTTCTTTGCGTTGAATCTTTTTAATATCCGTTTTAAAAACAGCTTCTTTTCCTGCTAGCTCTTCACTATGATATTCATTTGGGAAGGTAAGGTTGACATCAACATGTTGTCCGATTTCAGCTCCAATTAAACCTTCTTCAAAACCAGGAATGAAGGTACCCGAACCAATAACTAGTTCATAATTTTCCCCTTTTCCGCCTACGAAAGGCACATCGCCTGTAAATCCTTCAAAGTCAATGGTGACGGTATCCTCGTATTCAACCATACCTTCGTCAAGTGTAATGAGACGGGCGTGTTGCTGCTGTTTATTTTTCAGTTCTTCGAGCACTTGCTCGTCCGTTACGCTAACTGCATCTTGTGTAATATGAAGTCCAATATATTCTCCTAATTCAACTTCCGGCTTGACGCTTACTTTTGCTTTGAAAATAAGGTCTTTTCCCTCTTCGATCTGTACTAAGTCAACTGAAGGTCGTTCCACCGGATTGATACCGCTTTCTTCAACCGCTTCAGCGTAAGCTACTCCGATCAAATGATCCAACGCTTCGTCGTAAAGGGCGTCCTTCCCCACATGAAGTTCAACCATCCGACGCGGTGCTTTACCTTTACGGAACCCTGGGATATTAACTTTTTTAGCATAAGCCTTGGCAGCTTGGTTCACCGCTAGTACGAATTTTCCAGCATCGACAGTCACTTCTAAAGCAACAACATTCTTTTCTATTTTTTCTACAGAGACTGACATATATTCTCCCCCTTAAAGCACTATTTATTCTATAAACAAGATACAAGGTAGCTGTGGAATACTTCGATAGTCTTCCCAATTTTTTCAACTGCAAACCCTTACTTAAACCGAAAACATCAATAGAAAACTTGGCTAACACCTGGCACCGGCCACTAAAAGGACAAAGTCTTCTAAATTTATTAGCCAATTATACCAGACTTAATCTCCGTAATCAAATTGATGCGCAACGAAGGCGGGAAAGGGTGAAATCCCCCTGCAATTAGTCTCTCTCTGCTAATCCACACCAACAGCGGCTTATTTCCAAGTCGCTCATTTTTGCGATTTTTCCCTGTTGGATAATAAACACGCACATTATACAACAATTATCAATTCTTTGGGTTTTCTGATCTAGAAGCTGTAATATTCCCTCCTCACACCAACAGCCTAATTACCAAGGGGTCCCATAATGATGAAACGTCTCTAGCTTGAGGATAACTCTTAGCTTTCAGGGAAAAATAATCTTCACAAAAAACAACCTGAGTTGTTTGGAAAGGAGAACTAATATGCTCCTCGTTGTCGTCAGAACTCTAATTTTATACACGCTGGTCGTCATTGCCCTTCGTCTGATGGGAAAAAGAGAAATTGGCCAATTGCAGCCTTTTGAGCTGGTCGTTATTCTCATGATCTCCGACCTTGCCGCCATACCCAGTGAAAATG
>NZ_JCAIJG010000074.1:0-6339 GCF_059735615.1 Desulfosporosinus sp. Tol-M2 | reverse complement strand
CATATTCCAACAAAGGCCGAAGGGTTACCGCTGGTTATTATCTCGGACGGTAAACTAAATAATAATAACCTTCAGCGGGGCAATAAAGATCGGACTTGGTTAAATAGTGAACTAAAAAAGCGCACTATTAACAAGATCGAAGATGTCCTCTTAGCAAGCCTCGATTCTTCTGGGACACTCTTCGTGCAAGTAAAGGAGCGATAAGGTCGAATGTTCTGTTTGAGTCGTTGTGCATTCGATACTTGCTACCCCCGTGTGTCGTCGCATCCCCGACAAAATGAAACACAAATAGAGTGAGGTGGAATCTGTTGCGCACCCTTATAATCATTGTTACCCTTGTCATTTTATTATTAGGAGGTTCGTTAACTTCTTCTCAGTATATTCAGACATCTACCCTTGCTTTCGGCGTTCCGCTTGAGGCGGTCGAACAATCTATCTCCATCCGGAAATGGGAGGTTGCTCAAAAAGAATTGCACACCGCCCAATTGCGCTGGGATAAAAACAAAACCTTGTGGACCGTTATCCTCGACCATCGAGAGAGCGACACTATCGACATCAGCATAAAGCGCTTGGAAAAATACATTGCAGCACAAGACGTTTCACTTGCTCTCGGGGAAATATCGGCTTTGATACTTCTAGTTGATCATATTTCCGATTCAACGAAGTTTAATTTGAGAAACATATTATGAGATTCTGCAATTCAGGGCTTCCAGCTTCTTATACCTTGAATACCAGCCTCTTTTTTCACAAGATCCTGAGGGCTTCCGCTTTCCATAATACGGCCTCGCTCCACTGTTTGAGGCAGAGGCGGCTTTTCCGGCTGCCATAGAGTACTTGAAGAGAATATGGAGCATATAAAAGAGACCCGCCTAACTTCCGATTAGACGAGTCCATCGTGTGGAAAATTTTTGATGGGCATTTGTTGGGCATTGACGTTTTCGTTAGCCTTACAGATGCCCATTAAAGTCAGTATTGGTGCGGGAAACAGGACTTGAACCTGCACGGTTTCCCGCTGGAACCTAAATCCAGTGCGTCTGCCAGTTCCGCCATTCCCGCATATTTATAATTGTTGCAGTAATAATAATAATATCATAGTTCTTACAAAATAACAAGTTATGTTTTTTCATGGAAGGATTTTGACAAAACAAAAGCACCCGACTTAGCATCCGATGCAACTTTTACGTTATGGGGTGGGTGATGGGTTTCGAACCCACGAATGCCGGAACCACAACCCGGTGCGTTAACCACTTCGCCACACCCACCATAAAACTTGTAATATTGGTGCGCCTGGAGAGATTCGAACCCCCGACAACCTGCTTAGAAGGCAGATGCTCTATCCAGCTGAGCTACAGGCGCATTTCAAGGATTACGATCGTCAACCCAGGTACCATTTCAACCGGGGAAAATCGGAAAAATCATGGTCGGGGCAGAGGGATTTGAACCCCCGGCCTCCTGCTCCCAAGGCAGGCGCGCTAGCCAAGCTGCGCTATGCCCCGTTTGGTGACCTGATCAGTATAGCTCATCTCTATCTATTCGTCAAGAAAAAAATTATTTACTTTTTTGATTTCTTAGGATCGGGATCACTTTACGAAATGCCTGAGCTCTATGACTTAACATATTTTTCTCAGTTAAGGTCAGCTCGGCCATCGTGCGAGCAAACTCCGGCAAATAAAAGACCGAGTCATAGCCAAATCCATCTGAGCCGCGACGCAGGGTCAAAATTCGCCCTTCAACAGTGCCCTCAGTCAGATATTCTTTCCCAAAAGGCGTTACCATAACCAACGCGCAACGAAAACGTGCAGTCCTTTTGTCCTCAGGGATCGTTTCTAAGAGATGAAGTAGTTTGTCAATGTTGCGTTCATCATCTTTCGGTTCCCCCGCAAAACGCGCAGAATATACTCCAGGCGCACCATCTAAGGCATCGACTTCCAAGCCGGAATCATCGGCAAGAGCAATCAGCCCTGTTCTCCGGACCGCTTCTCTGGCTTTAAGCGCGGCATTTTCTGCGAAGGTTACCCCATTTTCCTCCACGTCTTCCCAGTCCGGGATATTTAGTAAAGACAACACTTCAATACCCTCATCCACGAGCAGTTCTTGAAGTTCATGAATTTTTCCCTGGTTTTGAGTCGCAAGTATTATCTTCATGAGGTTGTTTCCTCTGTCGTCTTCTGAACTTCCATCAAAGTGCGAATCCCTTTTTCGGCAAGTTGCAATAACGCATCTAAATCTGCACGGTCAAAGGGGGTTTCTTCCGCTGTTCCTTGGATTTCCACGAACTTTCCGGCACCAGTCATGACGACATTCATGTCTACGTCCGCTCGTGAATCTTCTTCATATTCTAAATCCAGAATCGCGTGTCCCTGGACCTTCCCCACGGAGACTGCCGCAAGTGTATCTTGTATTGGGTTTGTTCTAATTAGTCTCTTTTCCAATAAAAACTGTACGGCATCAATCAGGGCAACGTATGCTCCAGTAATGGCAGCGGTACGAGTTCCACCATCCGCCTGTAGAACATCGCAATCCAGCCAAATTGTGCGTTCGCCAAGCTTCTTTAAATCAACCACAGATCGCAGCGCACGACCAATTAAACGTTGAATTTCCATCGTGCGACCAGTAACCTTACCTTTGGTTTGTTCACGTAGCGTCCGGGTATGCGTCGCCCGCGGAATCATCGCGTACTCCGCAGTAACCCATCCCTTGCCTGAGCCTTTCTGAAAGGGGGGTACTTTTTCTTCTACACTGGCGGTACATAAGACCCGAGTTTCCCCGATTTCGATGAGAACCGAACCCTCAGGTATATTGGTAAACCGCCGTGAAATTTTAACAGTCCGTAATTCATCATAAGCCCGACCGAGCGCACGCTGCATTTTGATAACCTAACCTTTCTTTCACCTAAGTCATTTACATATTTTAGTTTACCAGAATAGAACGAGAAACGCCAATCCGCTGTCCAGGATGGACGAGTGTCCCTGCAGCCACGACGCGAATAGGACGTTCGAGGTTAGAGCGCCGCCAAGGATGGCAAGGTGCCGAGATGGCTAGAAGGGACCGACGACCATGGATGGTCAAGTGTCAGGGCTTAAATAATGTTGTTGAATACTTTAAGGGATTAATACTGAAAATCACGAGCAGGAGTAGGGGTTGATGACATAAATAGATACCCAATGAATTCTGGCTCAACCACTTAATGAGTTTGGAATTTGGCTGAAACGGTAATAGTGGTTCCGTCCGCTGAGCGTAGAAATGCCGATAAGCCAGGATTCCGAAGAGGGTCACCGCTAGATACGGAAAAAGGGGATAATAATCCATTGAGCCAAACCCATCATACTTAAGGCCAAATGGAAGCAATAGGCTCGTTCCAAGCACTTGCTCTTTGAACCAAAATCCAATCACCACGGAAGAACATGCAAGACCCCAAAGTGTCCATGAAGACAATCTGGCCAGGAGCGGAGACAAGATCATTGTCACGCCTAAAAAATGCAGGATCCCAAAACGAACATACCCCTCTTTCATGAATAGATAGGTCGCCACCGTAATGCCCATGCCATAGAACAGCACTTTTAGGCCTCTCCTAACAGGGGATCTGCTAAATCCACTTGAAATACCGGAGATAAAGATAAAAAGCAGGGCGGAGGCTTTTCCAATAAAAAACCAAAGCGGGAACTGATAGTCAATACTTACCCCGGCAAACTCCTGCAGGTCAAAAACAAGATGAAAAAGGACCATTAGAACAATCGCAACCGCCCTAAGAACATCGATCTCTCCATGGCGTTGGTTTGCAATCTCACAATTTAGTGAATCTCCATCACTATCGATTGTCCTCTTCATTTTCCTTCCCTCCTGCCTTGTCGTGGTCCATGGTTCGTGGTCGAATATCGATTCTCAAATATCGCACTTCGCATTTAACCGACGGCTAACTGACATCCCATCTCCAAACGGTAAAACAGTAGTGATAAAGTCCCGATTCTGGCAAAGATCATCTAAAAATCGGCGTAATCCATTCACCATTCGGTCATATTTTGGTGTAATAGCACTTCCCGGAACCACCCAACCACGGAAAAGCACATTGTCCACCACCAGTAACCCCCCAGGTGCAATTAAGTGGTAAATAAGATTCAAATATTCTAAATATTCACCTTTGGCTGCATCAATGAAAACAAAATCGAACCTTGAATTTAACACCGGCAGGATCTTACGGGCATCCCCCTCTAAAGCAGTGATCAGGTTTTGAAGTCCCGCACGTTCAAAGTATATAAGGGCTCGGGCACACCGATCTTTATTCAAATCAATCGTTGTGACATGCCCTCCGGTTGTTTCCGCTGCACGCGCCAACCAAATCGTTGAATATCCTATCGCCGTTCCGATCTCTAAAATAGCCTGCGCCTTGCCCATATGAACGAGTAAGTTGAGAAAATTTCCGATCATCGGCGTCACTACCGGAATTGTTTCCTTTAGGGCTTGCTCTTCCATTTCTCGAAGCAGTGGATCCCGTTCACCCAGCAGTGTTTCAAGATATTGTTCCATTTCAAAAGGGTAAAACAAAACCAATCTCCCCTTCTCGTTCGCTCGAATTCGAATCAACAGTGTTTCCGGCAGTCCATAGATTACCCCTTAAGCAATGATCATATGCTTAGGGTGGGATAGAGTATTCTACAGTTATCTTCAAAGAACTGATTTTGAAAATCACTAAAAGACAGCAAAAGAGAGCCCTCCGTTTGACCCTCTTTGACTAATCACTCATTATCACGAGACTGTTCATTTATTACCACATAAAGGCGTTTTGCTGATGTAATTCTTAATTTGTTTTTCATCCAACGCGACGACAAGTTACACGCTGAGAGAATTCATGAAAGAAAGCCTCCTGGTCTGTTTCCAACTGTTCAACCGATCCATCCGACAATACTTCATAAATTTTAACCTCACCGCCACCCTTAGTCCATTCGTGGCAACATTCCCTGCAGTAATACCGTTCACGGCCAATTCGGCCAACCTCACGTGCTCCACATAACGGGCAACCATTCATACCTCATTCCAACTCCTATCAGAGATTTCCAAGATTAATTACATTATACCGCAAAACCCTTAATTGTGCTTAAGAAATTGTGAACTATTGTATCCAGGTGAATGATGTATTTCTGAATATTCTCAATCCCTGTCTCTCATTTTACTCCTAAGACAAGTAAAAGCAAGAGGCAAATGCGAGGCAACCCCGCCCAGAAGATCGCGATCACACAAAGCTATCCTCCACACAACACCCAATTGCTCCATTAAACTGCGGCGCCTTCGGCACGACAATCTTCTTGCCCGACCCAGTCTCCAAAAGCTTACCTACGGCGTGGTTATGCGCAACACCCCCGGTAAAGACCAGAATCTCACCGGTGAATGAACGCAGGAGAGGCAAAATGCGCTTAACAATTGTAGCGTTAACCCCGGCCGCGAGTTCCGCTAAAGGGAACCCTTCCACGATCTTACCGATCAACTCGCTTTCGCCAAACACCGCACACGTTGAGTTCAACTCCACCGGAGCATCCGAGTATTGTCCGAGCTCCTCAAGTGACATATCAAGAATACTCGCCATATTTTCTAAGTAACGTCCGGAAGATGCCGCACATTTATCATTCGTCATAAAATCGATCATTTTACCCTTGCGGACCTGGATGATTTTACTGTCTTGACCACCAAGATCGGCCAAAATAAAATCCTTGAGCCCCGTTTGATAAAGCGCTCCCAACATATGTGCCTTAAGCTCGGGAATAGCCTCTCCCCCGGCAAGTTCCAAAGTATTACGCCCATAACCGGTGGAAACTATGCGATCCACAACAGGCAGTCCTAACGCCTCAAAGTCCACGATCAGTTTTTCTCCCGACTTTCGCCCATACTCCCGGTAAAAACTGATCGTATCCAAGCTTTCCAAGCGGAGAATCTCTAAACCTTCCCCCTCAATCCGCTCCTTCATTAGGGCGATCTTCACACTTCTGCTCCCTAAATCAATTCCACAAATGGTTTGTTCAGACATGAGTCACTCCCTCCTTCCTACATGTCCCAAACTTTTCCCAGCGACCCCTTAAGAGGGTCGCGATACTTTTCAGGCAACCGTAAACCGTATCCCTTCGTCTTCCCGGGCCAGAAGGTCGTGATCACACCCTGGTTTGGACGACGAGCGCATGGCCGAGAGAAGACGTGTCTCACGAGCCAAGCATAGACAAAAAAGACTCTATCCTCATTTTACTCCGCGCATCCAATCCCGTTGGATTTTCCCCTTCCAAAGTTAGAATCGGGTAATCCAGCTTTTTTCGGATAATCAGATCCTCAATCTGGCGATAGCAAAAACTTTGCGTA
>NZ_JCAIJG010000192.1:0-23506 GCF_059735615.1 Desulfosporosinus sp. Tol-M2 | reverse complement strand
TTCCGGCTTGTCCGGGTTAGGATTCGGACTTGGAATTTTCCTTCTGGGTTGCTTTGAGATACGCCAGTTCCGCTTCCAGCTCCGCTTCCCGAGTGCTTTTTTGCTTACTGCGCCGTCTGCGTCCCACCACATCATAAACAATGAACAAACACAGCGGGGTTACTACAAATATCAACATCCCGATGGGGGTCTGCAAAAACATGGCAAACCGTCCCAGGCCACCGACCCGCCCTAAGTATTTGCCCTCCAGATTCTCCGGTTTGACCACACTGGCATCGGAACCGGTATTGGCATCACCCTTAGTTAGGAAGGATAAAGCACCATCCTCATTCACCACCTCGGTAACTCTATGCGTCACTACGGTATCCTTATCGATCTTAAAAGTGATGATATCGTTCTTGGCAATGGTCTCGGCGGCAATTTCCTTGGTCAGAACCAGGTCCCCGGTCAAAATGGTCGGCTCCATGGAGCCCGACAAGACGATAAATGGCTTATAGCCCAGAAAGTCCGGCACCTTATCCGGGTAAATATAAGACTTAACAATCATGGTTCCATTGACTATGATAATCAAGGTTAAAAAAATACAGACTATGATACCGATGATATTCAAAACTTTTCTGAAAATTGAACTTTTGTGAGGCTTGTTTTCCACTTATATTACCTCCACATTTATATTTTGGAAATCAAAAAACCGTTATATCTTTTCAAATATACGGCCGGTTGCGTCACATGTTACTGTGAGTAAGACGTACAATTTTCACGCAAAGATCATAGCTTTCCGTAGTATTTAGACTATAAGTACCTTAAACTTGGTTATGTTATTGGAATACTGGTCACGTTGGAATATTTTATATCTAATTTGCACTATAAAATATTAATTTTGCAAAGTCAATAGGAAGTTTAAAATTTTTATATAATCATTGGAATATTGCGGGAAGCCAAATCCCTTTAACGAGTTTACCTAACCTATGCATTGCCGCTTGATTTTATACCTGGCAAATTAGCCTTGATTCAACCTCCTTCCATTTATTCTTATACACTTTAAATAAACTCAATCTCAAACGGCATGTTTTCTATGGCTTTTTTCAGATCCGGCCAGCAGTACTTTGTCGTTTGAATCATTACTTCGCCTAATTCTTTGTTCGTCGTCGTTACGATGCCGAGATGATCCAAACCCTCCACGAGTTTATCTAACATTTGCATTTCCGCCCGGTTTAGGCGCGCTTTGACCAGAACGTCAGAATCTGCAAACAGAGCGCTTTTTTGTTCTAAAGAATTCACCCCATCGTCTCCTTTATCTGCCGATATCAACATAGATACTCACTGAAAATGCTATCTTTTTCCCCTTTTCGCCCGCCGCAAAATGCTGTAAGCGAGCATTTTTTCAGGTACCATGACCCGCATCTTTTGCTGGGCATGACTGGCTGCTTCCATCGGCTTCCCCTCGTCATCCCACATATCCTTGACTTCAAATGACCAGGGAACTCCCCGCGGGGTTAATACTTCCAACACATCTCCACGCTTAAAGTTGTTCCGTTGCTCAACCCATGCCCAATAATAATTCATTGGGTCTGCAGCGTCGTCCTTAGTTTCACCACCCGAGAACCTCACCCCGACAAAATCATAATCCCGGACATAATGTGAGGACTCTAAGTTATGTGAATTTGCCCCAGGCTTTCCGAATAAAAAGCCTGCTGAATAATCCCGGTGACTCACTTTATCCATTTCTTCCAACCACTGAGGCAGCTTCACTTGAAAGGCTTCTTCTCCTTCATCCCACAGCGTATCAATCGCCTCGCGATAAACCTTTACTGTACTGGCGACATAATATAAGCTTTTCATACGCCCTTCGATCTTAAAGCTATCCAGGTTGATAGGCTTTAATAAAGGAAGATGCGGCAGAAGGCATAAATCGTGCGAGTTAAAAACATAAGTTCCTCGTTCATCTTCCTCAAGCGGGAAGACTTCACCCGGTCGTTTTTCCTCCGCCAAACTATATCCCCAACGACAAGGCTGCGTACATTCCCCTCGGTTAGCATCCCGTCCGGTCAAATAGTTACTCAGTAAACAGCGACCCGAATAAGACATGCACATCGCCCCATGGATAAAAATCTCCAACCCGCCCTTAACCTTGGAACGCACAGCACGGAGTTCCTCAAGCGTTAATTCCCGGGCGAGGATGATCCTTTCAATCCCCTGCTTCAGCCAAAATCCCACCGCATACGAATTCGTGCTATTCGCTTGGGTACTTAAATGAAGGGGCAGCTGTGGAGCCACTTCCTTGGCTAAGGCAATGATCCCCGGATCAGATACAATAACCCCATCCACGCCCAGCCCTTCCAAGTGCGTAAGATAAGCCGGCAGTTCCTCAAAATCCGACTCATGGGCAAAAATGTTCACAGTCACATAAATTTTCTTTCCCAACGCATGCGTCCAGTTCACCGCTTGCTTCATTTCCTCGAAGCTGAAATTCCCGGCATAAGCCCGCAGGCCAAACGCCTGACCGCCCAGATAAACAGCATCCGCTCCATATGCCAGAGCGTATTTTAACTTTTCCCAATCTCCTGCGGGCGCTAACAATTCCGGTTTTCTCATTGCTATTCCCCTAATATTTACTCTAAGCCCAATTCAATCAGCTTATCCATCTAGTCTATCATAAACATAGGAATATTAATAAGTTAATACTTTGCTAAATCTTACGCAAACTTTGAACAAATGTGGTATTATATTATAATGTAGTAGAATTTCAAAGACGATGAGGAGGATACTTCAAAATGACCGACCAAATAATCTATCAAGGTACTGAGGATTATATAGTTTCCAACGATCTCCGGAACAGTGTTAATATCTCAGTTGCCTTAAAAAGGCCTCTCTTGATTAAAGGAGAACCCGGCACAGGCAAAACAGTCTTAGCCGAAAGTATTGCCCGTTCTCTGGGTCTGCGCTTAATTATCTGGAATATTAAATCTACCACAAAAGCTCAGGATGGTCTTTATGTCTATGACACAGTCCAGCGCCTCTATGACAGTCAATTCGGCGGACAGGACGTTTCAAACATAAAACAGTATATTAAACTGGGCAAACTAGGTGAAGCCTTTGCCTCTACTGAGCGGGTTGTCCTCATAATTGACGAAATCGATAAGGCAGACTTGGAATTTCCTAATGATTTGCTCTGGGAACTGGACGTCATGAATTTTTTCATCCCGGAAACAGGGGAAACCATCACGACCAAACACAGACCTATCGTAGTCATTACGAGCAACGCCGAAAAAGAACTGCCGGATGCTTTTTTACGTCGTTGTATTTTTCATTATATTGACTTCCCCGACCAAGCGATGATGGAAGAAATAGTGCATGTCCATTTTCCTGACTTGGAAAAGCGCTTACTCACTGAAGCTTTAAAAGCGTTCTATTGGCTGCGCGGTATCTCAGGTCTCCAGAAAAAGCCCAGTACCAGTGAACTTCTCGATTGGGTTCAAGCCTTGACGATCGGTGGGATCAAGCCCGAGAAGATCTATCAGGAAATTCCTTTCTTGGGGGCCTTGTTAAAGAAGAATCAGGATTTTGATTTGGCCTTGAAACAACTCCATTTACGCGGAACAGAAAATCAGTCTCGCGTCAAACGTGGTTGGTAGACTATGTATACAAACTTTTTTTATGCACTGCGTCAGGAGGGTATTCCTGTTTCGATCACCGAATGGATGACCTTGATGGAGGCGCTTTCGGTTGGCTTAGCAAATTCAAGCCTGTCCGGGTTTTACTACTTGGGAAGAGCCGTCCTGGTCAAAAGTGAAAGTCACTTTGACCAATATGATATTGCCTTTCAGAAGTATTTCAAAGGGATAGAAACCCCGCAACAATTATTGGATCAGGTTTCTCAATGGATGGAAAATCCTTTGCCTCCCAGAATGTTCTCTGAAGAAGAACGCAATGAGCTCTTGCGTAAATTAGGCTTGCCCGATTGGGATAGTTTAAAGGCCGCTTTGGAGGAACGTTTGCGTACCCAAGACGGGCCTCATCATGGCGGAGGTAATTGGATTGGTACGGGCGGGACGGCGATGTTCGGGAACTCCGGTTTCCATCCGGGGGGAGTGAGAATTGGCGGCGAGTCTCACGGGCAATCCGCAGTGAAAGTAGCCAGCGAACGTAATTATCGAGAATATCGCAATGACAAAACCTTGGGAGTACGTCAGTTTGAAGTCGCATTACGCCGCTTGCGTCAGTTTAGTACGCGTCTGGATGGAGTTAAAGATCAACTGGACTTGGAAGATACAATTGATGAAACATGTAAAAATGCCGGGCGCTTAAAGCTTGTCTGGACGAGGCCACGCAAAAACTCCGTCAAGGTTCTTGTGCTGATGGATGTCGGCGGATCGATGATTGCTTATGCCAATATCTGCAGCCAATTGTTCTCAGCGGTTCATAAGTCATCCCATTTTAAAGATCTGAAGTTCTATTATTTCCATAACTGCATCTATGACTTTCTGTATTATGATGCTAGAATTCATCCCAGAAATGCGATAAAAACAGAGGATCTCCTGCGTTCGCTCAACTCAGACTACAAATTGGTGATCATCGGGGATGCAGCCATGGCCCCAAGCGAACTGATCATGCGCGGCGGCAGCATCTATTGGGATGTGGACAATGAGGAAGCTGGCATTACCTGGTTACAGCGTATAGCCAAGAAATTCCCGTATAACGTCTGGCTCAATCCTATTTCCGAGCGCTATTGGGGTTTATATCACGGGTACGAAACGATAGCAATGGTGCGTGAAATGTTTCCCATGTATGAACTAACCCTTGAGGGGCTTGATCAGGCGATCAAGAAGTTAATGGTGCGCAAATAGAATTCATCTCTCTCCCGGCCTCACTGATACAATTTTACGTTCTTCAAATGCTCCGCATACGTTTTAGCAAACGCATGGGAGCCATCTTTTTTGGCCACAAAGTACAGAAAATCCGTTTGGGTCGGGTATAATGCTGCTTTCAGGGAGTCATGTCCCGGATTGGCAATCGGTCCCGGCGGTAATCCTGCGTGGAGATAGGTATTGTATGGGGAAGGAATCAGGAGATCCTTTTCAAATAGTTTCTCCTTAGTCGTACCAAGCAGAAACTGGATTGTCGCGCAGGATTGCAGGGGTTGACCAATTCTTAGCCGGTTCATAAACACCGAAGCAATTAACGGACGATCCGGCGCCTTGACCGCCTCTTTTTCGACCAAAGAGCCTAAGGTAACCCATTGAGGGACGGACAGTTTTATAGTATCGAGTCGCTTCTGCACCTCAGGTGTAAGTTCTTTCACAAACTGTTGGAGGAGCAACTCAATCACTGCATGAGGCGTTATTTTAACAGAAATGTCGTAAGTATTAGGAAATAAGTATCCTTCCAAGCGGTGAATCCCCTTAGGCGCGTCCTTAAGAAACGGGTATGGAAACCCATCTTCCGTAACAACCTTTGTAAACTCCTCTTTACTGCCGATTCCTTTCTGGACGAAAAGCTCAATAATTTGTTCCGTAGTATACCCTTCAGGGATAGTCACCCGGATGATATCTAAGGAATCCGCGCCAGAAATTAACCTTTTGATTATTTCGCCGGGGGGCATCGTGGGGGCTAATTGGTAATCTCCAACATAAAGCTTGAAATCCGATTGCTGTGCATGCGCTAAATATCTAAACGCCCATGCACTGCGTATTAAATGTCGTCGTTGTAATTCTTCCGCCAGTTGAGCTGCCGTTGTTCCCTGAGCAATCGTAATCTTTTCATTATTACCTGTGGAGGAGTATGGTTTTGTTGCCCAATTCCACCAAGCTAAAAATCCTATACCCCCGACTATGAGAACAAGCATAAACCCCTTTAAGATCCGCCTTGTTTCATTCTTTGGGGACATAGTCTCACTCTCTCTTTCCGCCTACATTTTGGGAACCCCTCGACTGCCAACGCACAAAATACGCTTAACAGGATCATACACATCACGACTTAGGAATTGCTTGGTCTCGTTACCTGTACCATCTCGAATGACCCTCCAGGTATTAACTGTAATCCCCTTCGTACCGGCTTGTTCCTGGACAATTCGTCCTGAGGCCAGCTTGGGGTCCAAGCGTTTTTCCGTCTTATAGGCTACTTCTTTCTCAACTTGACGTTCAATACGTACGGATTTGTCCGTCTTCTTCCCCCAGATTCGGAGAGTCAAAATACCTGGTGTAATTTCTGTTCGCAAATAAATCAGACTAGCAGTATTATTTTTGAATTTAAAATCAATATTTGGATAATTGACTGTTGCATCCTGACCCTGTGGGACATAACTTACGGCTACAGCATGCGGCATCCGTTCAACAATTTCTAAATTGCCCAGTAAAACGGCATTAAATAGGGTTGAGGACACTTGACATACCCCGCCTCCGGTTCCTTGCACATACTTACCGTTAATAATCACATAGGCGTCTTTATACCCCGTTCCAGACTCCCTGGGACCAACTGTATCGTTAAAAGAAAATGTCTCCCCCGGACCAATGACTTTGCGATCCAGTGCCTTAGCTGCTACCGTCAAATTCGCCGAGCGGTTTTTTTCCGTGACTGCAAACTTCGTGGTACACTCACCGATGACGGTATCAAAGGCCAAAGACCGTACCGCCTCCGTGGTGACTGATGCGGGTACCTCAACCATTGGAATACCCAACCGGTATGGTACGTCACTTAACGGAACCTTTTGAATATCGCTGATCAATTTATCCAGGTCAGCCGCCCAACCGCTCTCTGCCGGATTAACAACAAACTTATCCTTTTCAATCTTATAGGAGGCATCTTTAGCAGGACTGCTATACTTTTTCAGTTTCTCTTGAAGGCCTTGACTTGCTTTTAAGGGATCGACTTTAAGTACACCAGGCAGAGCCTTTCCGGGGTTACGCTCTATCTCTTCTGTTATCTTTTGGTGATCCACCTCAAGGCCCAAATCTTTTAACGTAATTGGAATCTCAGTTTCATTGTACAACAGGACACGTGTTTCTTCCAGCTTGTTCATCGCCCAATCCTTGATTTTTGTCTGCGCTTCCAAGATAGTGCTGCCACTTAAATCCAAATCATCTACTTTAGTACCATTCGGCATTACTCCGTTTCGCACGCCCCCCAGACCACCTGTCAATTGATTGAAAAGAATCTTTGTTTCAAGTGGAAAGCTGGAAGAGGTGCATCCTCCAATTAACAGGGTTAAAAAAAGAAAAGCCAGTGCCGTATAAGTCCGCTTCCGCTTTTGTTCAATGTGCTTCATCATCCACACCTCACTTTTGTCAACTTTAGTATTCCCCAGTGATTCACGTTTATCTCTGGATTTTTTTCCTATTGCAATAAATAAAAATAAGAAGAACCCACCGAGATAATCTCAGTGAGTTCTTCCTATTTTTATTAGTTTTCTTATTTCTTATTTACCTGCCCAATTTATTTCGGCTATTCCTCTTCGGATTCTACCAGGGTTTCCCAAGCGTCTGCCACCTTTTCCCACTCTTCATCGTCTTCGATGTCGAGCAGCATTTCTTTACCCTCAGCATCTTTGCCGAGTTTAAGAATAATGGCCTCATCATCATCCTCATCTTCCGATTCATCTTCCGAAATAGGCATCAAGACAAAGTATGTCGAGCCTTCAAGTTCCAAGGTATCGAGATGAAGAAACTCGTGGTCTTCTCCCTCATCATCTGTGAGAACGACTGTGTCAAACTCTTCAGCGTCATGCTCATCATGGTCATGGTCATGTAGTTTTCCAGTCATGTGATTCACCTCTTATCAAAGAATATGGTCATTGTACTATTGTAGATAATAATTGTCAAATTACCTTGGAATATTTTTCTTCTTCCTACGATCCAGATAACCTTGCAGAATAAAAACTGCCGCCATCTTGTCAATCACTAGTTTTTGTTTCGCGCGCGAGATATCCGCTTCAAGAAGAGTCCGCTGTGCCGCCACCGTACTTAAACGCTCATCCCACAACTCCACCGGAAGTTCAAATTCCATACGTAGATTCTCAGCAAACTCCTCTGTCAATGTACAACGAGGCCCCCGTGTTCCATTCATATTCTTCGGATAGCCTACAACAATCTCTATCACCTCGTACTCACGAATCAGTTCACGCAACTCATCGATCTCCTTCTTGGAACGTTTAATCGTCTTAACCCCTTGAGCCGTCCAAAAAAAAGCATCACTCATCGCCACGCCAATTGTCTTCGAGCCAAAATCCAATCCCATAATCCGCATAATACTCCCTCCAAACTACCCCTTACCTCTATATATAGAGGTTGTTACAAAATAACGAAAAATATTATACTGTCAAACAGCCATACTTTTAATTCTGACATGTTATCGTTTCAGAACCGCTCATGGAATGTGTCTAAGTTTGAAATGCAGGATTAACTTTCGGATTACAGAAATCAAGGATTCCAGAATCAATAGGATACTTTTTGCCCTCATTCTCTAATCATACCGTGACAATTCAAAAAAAACAATTATACGTTATTTGGGAATTCCGGAATCAACTTTTGCTTGGAATGGCGAATAAGTTGGTAGTTATGAGTTTCCAGAGTGAACTCGTTCAACTAAAGATAAAACATCAAATATCGGCGGTGGGTTTTTCTTGAATATGAGATCTGAGACGATGCCAAATTAAGCCCAAAATGCATAAAAGAGGTTGTTCCACAATGCGTAGAACAACCTCTTTTTTAGCTCGGATTACTTACTATATGATCAAAATGATCATGCGTGACCAGAATAATATCTATTTTTTCGAGGTCCTCTATTTTTAAGGGACAGGTAGGATTGCCTTCATTATAGGTTCACAATTTTGTTCATTTCACTCTTCTCAAGATAAATATTATAGTGTAGTTTTACACCTTTTAGGTATACTTTTCAATATATATTACCTATACGATTTTTAGGCAAAAATGCGGACAAACTCGCCCGCAATATCCGCAAAGGATACATGCCTCGGGATCCACTACTGCCACCGTTTCGCTCAGGTGCAAAGCACCCTGCGGGCAGGCTTCCAAACAACGCCCACACCCCTGGCACCAATCCGCAATATAAAGTTTCCGTTCTCTGTGCCTTACTTTATCTTGTAAGGATGTGGGTATATCTTTACCGGACAGCAAGAGCAGATTATAATCCACTTCTTCCCGACTGGACATTCCCAAGGCCATCGCCTGGACACCTGGAATACTTCGTACAAAGTCCACGGCTTTTTTCGGGTCATGGGTTAAATGTCCGCCCCCGAAAATCTTCATAGCGTAAATTCCTATGCCCAATTCGGAAGCAAATGAAATGGCTGCGAGCATATCCTGTAAATTTCCATCAACAATCCCTAATCCCTGATAGTTTAGGATCGGGTGGATCACATCAAGACCGGGTTGGAGTGCCCCAGCCCGGACTCCGGCTACGGCATGCGTGGAAATTCCGATCCAGCGCACAATACCCCTTTCCTTAGCACGCATCAGTTCTTCCCAAGCCTCTGCATGTCCTCTTAAAGTTAAAGCACTTTCTTGTTCATGGAGAAGGAAAAAATCCAGGGTTTCTCGGTTGAGAGCAGTTCGCGCTTTTTCAAGACTCAAACGCATTTCCTTAGCTGAGACAGCGTACGTTTTACTGACAATAAGAACGTCGGGATAACCTTTGATGGCCGAAGCAATTTGCTTATAATTGTCATAAATTTCCGCTGTATCAATCCAGTTTACACCTTGTTCAAGGGCATAACGCAAAACATTAACCCCTTCTGTCTCTGTCAAACGACCTTGTAAGGGAGATACGGCCAAACTTCCAAAGCACAGTTCTGAGACTTCCGCCCCCCATAAACCAAGTTTAACCTGACGCATACCTACTCCTTTCGAGACTTGAGGTTCGAGACACGAGGCACGATGTTTGAAATCCGAAGTTCGAGGTTCAAAACTTGTAAATATCGAACCTCAAACTTCGGATTTCGTTTGCCTTAGTACTCAGCGTCCCACGCCCATGCAAACTCGCGCCTCATGACTCGTGCCTCACTATTTTTCCTGCAAATAGTTCCTGACCAACTCTTCGATCAGCTCAAAGCGTTCAAGTTTACGAATCATCGCACGCGCATGATTGTGGCTGGTAATATATACAGGGTCGCCGGACATGAGATAGCCAACCATTTGGTTAATAGGATCATACCCTTTTTCCTGTAAAGCTGCATACACTTTCTGCAAAATATCCCGGGCAGAAATTTTTTCTTCTCCCACAGCTTTAAACATCATGGTTTCTTCCATTCGATCCATTTACCTGGCCCCCTTTCGCCATCTTCAGTTATGCTTGCTAAACTATAAATATTCTAGACATCCCCAATAACTTCCTCTATTTTCGAAGAAATTCTCGGAGAATCGTCGGAACATGATCAATGGCTTCGCCTAGTTTACCGGGATCTTTCCCCCCGGCCTGAGCCATATCCGGTCGGCCGCCACCGCTGCCACCCGTTATTTTAGCCACTGCTTTTATAATCTGTCCGGCATGGAGTCCTCTTAAACCTGTCGGACTGACAACTGTTACCAAGTTAACTTTATTTTCGCTAACCGCACCCAAAACAATAACCCCGCTTTTGAGTTTGGCCCGCAGCAGATCCGCCATTTGACGAAGGCCCTCCATATCGGACACATGCACCTGGGCAGCTAATACCTGAACTCCTTCGATTTCCTCAACGCGCTTCAGTAAGCCTTCCGCCTCATTCTTGCCGAGTTTTGCCTTAAGTTGACCAATTTCCCGTTCGAGGTCTTTCACCTGAGCCGCCAACCCGTTCACCCGCCTACTCACATCAGAAGGCTGTGCCTTTAGGAGCTGGGCAACCTCCATTACCTGCTCCTCAAGGGTACGCAGATATGCCAAGGCTTCTAATCCTGCCACTGCTTCAATCCGGCGCAGGCCTGACCCTATCCCGCCCTCGCTGAGGATTTTTACCAGTCCTATTTCCCCCGTGTTCCTGACATGGGTCCCACCGCACAATTCTTGACTTAAGCTTCTCATCCGAACAACCCGGACTGTCTCTCCATATTTCTCCCCAAATAATGCCGTAGCGCCGCTGAATTTTGCCTCTTTTAACGACATCTCCGTAGCTTGGACGGGCATATTCTTAAACACAGCTTCATTAATAAGATCCTCTATAGCCCATAATTCGTCTGAATTCAGCGGTGAAAAATGGGTAAAGTCAAAACGCAGGCGTTCCGGTGTCACTAAGGACCCTGCTTGCTGGACATGTTCTCCTAATACTGTACGCAGGGCGCTCTGGAGGAGGTGAGTCGCGCTATGATGACGAGAAGTGGCCTGTCGCTCATCGCCATTGACTTCCGCTGCCACCATTTCTCCGACATGAAATACCCCGGTCATAACCTGAACACGATGATAAAGGGTACCTGTTACCCCCTTTTTTACTTCAAGCACCCGTGCCTCAGCCCGGGACGTTTTGAGTACTCCAACATCAGATACTTGACCGCCGCTTTCCGCATAAAACGGAGTGTCAGAAAGGAAGACCATCACCTCTTCCCCTTCCCCAGCATCCTGAATCTCCTCTCCGCCAACAAAAAGCCCTTCAATCCGAGCCGTTGCCGAAACCTGTTCATATCCCACAAAAGGTGTCACTCCTAAGAGTTTAGCCTTTTTCATCAGCGAGGGGCTTTCAACCTCCGCACGCATTTGCTGAGATTGATCTTTTGCTCGAAGACGATGCTCTTCGACCGCCGTTTGAAAAGTTATCATATCCACAGTTAACCCTTGTTCTTTTAGCATTTCCTCCGTTAACTCCACCGGGAAGCCATAGGTTTCATAGAGATAGAAGGCATCCGGTCCGGATAAAATCGTCTCCCCTTGCTTGATGAGAGCCCTGACCTTTTCCTGCAGCAGTTGGGTGCCTTGTTCCAGCGTGGCTTGGAAGTTCTTCTCTTCCAAACTCAAGTGATTTAAAATAAAATTCTCATTTTCCCTAAGTTCCGGATAAGCCTGAGCGTAGTCTCTTTGGATAATTCGAAAAACGGGTTCCAGGAACGGTTTGTCAATTCCCAAGAATTTAGCATAACGGACAGCACGTCGTAAAATTCGGCGGAGAACATACCCTCGGCCTTCATTATTGGGCCGAATTCCGTCTGCCAGCATAAACGATACCCCCCGGACGTGATCCGAAACCACTTTTAAAGCCAGATCATTTTCAGGATTTTCCTTATACTGAATTCCTGCCAGCGAGGCTACATGGTCAATAATAGGGCGGAATAAATCCGTATCAAAATTAGTTTCCACCCCTTGCATAACCGAAGCAATCCGTTCTAAACCCATACCCGTATCAATGTTTTGTTTCGGCAGAGGGGTTAAGACCCCCGCTTCATCACGGTTATACTGCATGAAAACCAAATTCCATATCTCCAGGAAACGATCACAATCACAACAACCCGCGCCACAGTCGGGCTTGCCACAACCTTTGGTTTCTCCAAAATCGACATAAATCTCAGAACAAGGGCCACAAGGGCCAGTAGGACCAGCTGCCCAAAAGTTATCGGGATCCCCAAGGATCCTCTCGGCCTGAACACCGGCTTTCTCTATCCAGATCCTTTTCGCCTCGTCATCTTCAGGATGAATAGTCACCCATAGTTTGTTGGCAGGGATTTTTAACACTCCTGTTATAAACTCCCAAGCCCAGGGAATCGCTTCATTTTTAAAGTAGTCCCCAAATGAAAAATTTCCCAACATTTCAAAATAGGTATGATGGCGAGCAGTTTTCCCAACCACTTCAAGATCAGGAGTACGAACACATTTCTGGGCGGTCGTAGCTCTGGGAAAAGGGGGCTCAATCAGGCGCTGAAAATATGGTTTAAAGGGCACCATGCCCGCGACCGTTAACAAAAGAGTTGGATCATCTCTAGGAATGAGCGACGCGCTGGGCAAAATCCGGTGTCCTCTTGCCTCAAAATACTTCAGAAACTTGTCCCTTAATTCATTTCCTGTATACATACGCGAACACTCCTTTATAAATTGTACAAAAGTATAAATAAATAATCTCCCCCCTAAATCAATCAGGGACGAGATTTATCCATGGTACCACCCTGCTTATCTTACGGGCAAATGATGCTTTTATCCGCATAAGTATTTCGAACTCCCAGTGTATCTCTAAAGTATATACAGGGGATGTCTCATTTGTCAACCACCTTACACTTTAGACACTTTAGACGAAACCAGCCTAAAATATATGTGATTGAATACAACTCTGATCACGGCTGCCACCGGGACAGCCAAGAACATACCCCAAACCCCGGCAAGTTCTCCACCGGCTAAAAGGGCAAATACAACCCAAAGAGGATGAAGCCCTACACTGTCCCCCATGAGCTTGGGCGAGATGACATTTCCTTCAAGTTGTTGAACGAATAAAATAATCAAGGCAACCTTAAATGCCATGGCAGGGGACTGCGTTAAAGCCAATAAAACGGTAGGCACTGCCCCTATAACCGGCCCAAAATACGGAATGAGGTCAGAAACCCCACAAATTAAGCCTATCAACAGAGCGTAATCCATCCCGATTAATTTTACGCCAATCCCGCTTAATATCCCGACAATCACAGCAACGACTAAATCTCCGCGCACAAATTGCCGAATCACGTGGTTAATGTCTTGCCACAGTCGTCGCCATTCCATTCGCCAGCGTTGAGGGATGATTCGGAAGAAATGGACACCTAAGCCTTTCCAATCTGCAAGAAAATAGATGGCAATAACTGGGGATAAAATATACAAACTGGCCGTTGACAAGGCCTGTGGCAAGTTAGCTAAAAAGAGATTAAGGCGGTTGGCAATAATTTCTTCTCCCTGCCCTAAATGTTGATCCAGTACAAGCGCAACCCGATTAGGCAACCCTGTTGCCTTAAATTGCTCACGCAGCCCATCGATCCCTTCGGTGAACATCTGAAATGCATTAGGTAAGATCACAGCCAATTTGCTGAGTTCATTATAAAGTACCGGCAATATGAGGAAAATAATCGTAATCACAACAGCAACAATCAAGCTGAAAACAATCAGGATTGACCCCTTTCGACTAATCTTGTGCCGTTCCAGCGCTACAACCAAGGGGTTTAACAAATAGGCAAGAATAAAAGCCAGGAAAAACGGGCCCAAAATTGTCCTAACCTTGAAAAGGAGGAGCATTGCCAGAAGAAGACAAGTTACTACAAAAATCCATCGCCATGATTTGTGCTCCATCATTATACCCCCTTTCTAGTATAAAGAAAACCTGGCTAGCGCCCACACGAAGACACTGTCTTCGCACGTAGAAACCCTTCTTGCAGACACTGTCTTCGCACGTATTAACCCTCTTGCAGACACAGTCTTCGCACGAATTATTCATTCTGTCAGCCTTCAGGCGCGGGCGGTCGCCTTAGTTGCACTTATGCTTCCAGAAAGTTGCACTATCTGACTAGTATAAAAAAAACGCGCAATGCGCGCTTAACTTAACCCTTCATCCCTCCAGATCGATTTGCATGGATTACTCCGCTACATCTAGGGCTGGGTCATCCCATGCCACCAATGAACCATCTTCCGCCAGATCATAAATAACCACTTTGTCGGTTTGAGTAGCGAATTCGACGCAACAATCCCAACAATAGAACCTCTCTACTCCCACTTTACCAATGGCCCGACCACTGCAAACCGGACAATTCATGATAGTATACCCCCTTCATTTGCTTGATCCAAGGGGGATACTTGATTATCAACGATCAAAATGTCTTTTCCGTCGATGATGACGTCGGGTCTCAGAATCTTTCCTCTGCCACGAAGGAGGTCAGCGAAGAGCCCGTCAGAAACTTCAAATCCTAGCATTTTTTCAAAGGAATCATCGAGAAAAACATCTTCAATCGTACCTCTTGCGTCTCCGCCCTGGGTATAGACTTCATTTCCTACTTTATCAGACCAACGTGTCCCCTTTAGTTCTTCAACAATTTTGCTGCTAACGGTTAAGGCATCCTTTCCTACTGTAATAATGGCCTTTCGAGGAATTCCCTTTTCCGAATGGAAGAAGTGCCCGCCTTCTAAGAGAATACCAACAACTTCGTCTTTGTCATTATCCAGGACCAGATCCTGTACCCAGCCAATCGAGTCCCCATTTTTCAGATCTAAGACAGGTAGTCCGACAATCTCCCGAGAACGTCGCATGCGTTTCCACCTCGCAAAAAAGTTCTATCTATACTCTGCCCTGCATCTCTATAATTTATGCAAATATAACGTTCCCCAATACAAAGAAACGGGACTGTGTTTTCACACAACCCCTTAAATTTGTCCACGGATTTAATTAGATATTCTCAAACTTCGATTCAGCGACGGCCGCGTGGATCGGAATTAATTATTCCCCCGCCAACCACCAGGTTTCCTTGATAGAAGACGACTGCTTGTCCCGGGGTCACTGCACGTTGTGGTTCCTCGAAACGGACCGTCACTTCATGGTCTGCTCCTCTTTCCCCGGGATAAATGGTCGCCTGAACTCCTGCTGAATTATAACGAATTTTAGCTTCGACTTTGAGAGGTTCTTTTAAATACGGAATGGATATCCAGTTTAGATCGATTGCCCAAAGCGTATCCGTAAACACGTCTGAGTTATCCCCTAACACAACCTCATTACTTTCAGGATTCAGACCCACTACATACATTGGTTTACCAAAGGTTACCCCCAGGCCTTTGCGCTGCCCAACAGTGTAGTGAATGATCCCTTGGTGCATTCCCAAACTCTTTCCCTGAAGGTCTACAAAATGTCCCGGTTTAACCAACTCACCCGTACGTTCCCGGACAAAAAAAGCATAGTCATCATTTGGAACAAAACAAATCTCCTGGCTGTCGGGTTTGTTCCCTACACCCAGACCCCGTTCGTCAGCCATTTTCCGAACTTGCTCTTTGGAGTATTCGGCTAATGGAAAGAGGGTTTGGGCTAACTGTTCCTGGGTTAACATGTAAAGAGCATATGTCTGATCCTTTCTCGGATCACTACTCTTGCTTAACAGAAACCTTTCCCTATCCGGATCCCGCAGGACTTGCGCATAATGACCGGTCGCTATGTACTCCGCACCCAGTCCACGAGCTTTACGAAGCATCTCCCCAAATTTAACATGTTTATTACAGGCCAAACAAGGGTTTGGCGTTTCTCCAGCTAAATAAGACTGGGTGAAATAATCCACCACAGACTCCTCAAAATACGAACGAAAGTTCATAACGTAATGGGGAATTCCCAGGATAAAGGCAACCCGCCTGGCGTCATCAATGGCGGAATTGGAGCAACACCCCCCTTCCGCCTCTGGCCCCCCCGATTTCCAAATCTGCAAGGTAATCCCAATAACATCATAGCCTTCTTCTTGGAGCAAAGCGGCAGCCATGGAACTATCCACCCCACCGCTCATACCCACAACTACTTTTGGTTTGGTTGTTCGACCCATACTTCTTCTATTCCTTTTTCTGCTGTTTTTTCTTTATAGTTAGATATTAATCAAATTCATAATACCTAAAATTGCTATCCTCATCACTATATGTAGCACGGAATCACACATAGTTTACTACATGTAGTGGTTATGAGCTTCGAAATTCGATTTATGAAATTCATTCATATGTAAGATTTTTTCACTCATATCTTATAGAAATACTCGGGATTTGTCAAGAGAACGACCATCTAATATACTATTGGTTTTCTTCAATCAAGTTTCGTTTATAAATATTTGTTTTTCACGTGTTATAATAGAGAGAAAGTTTCTTAGCACGTTCGCCCTATCCTTCGCCGGTAAGGAATTCTCATGGGTTCACGGCTTCGGCGATACTCATCCTCAGCGCGATAGAATTCGTTAAGGGCAGTGCGCTTTCGGCGATACTCTCCACTGGAGACTATCGTCACCGGAGACTATCGTGATCCATCGCTATTCGCTTGTCGCTAAGGCTAAAACGCATAACCTCTGGGCTTCTCTGAATGTGCGACCAATGCGTTTCTTCACGCCTTATCGACTGCTCTCATTGACGCGATTCCTCTCTCCGTGCTCTCTAAGCTAAGAAACTTCCTCCGGCTTGGGTCGGCGAGGGGTTGGAACGGCGGATAATTTCGTAGCACTGTCTGCGGCATTGACGTAGAAGCGCTTTGCCTGCTTATATGGCTTCGTACATCAGTTAATCCAGCGGTTAGGGAGGGATTGTAAATATGGATCTATTTTCTGCGGCATTTGATCAACATCTGGTCGCTCCCTTGGCGGAGCGTATGCGCCCAAGAACACTCGAAGAGTTTATCGGACAAAGTCATTTTCTCGGTGTTGGAAAACTCCTCCGTCGTGCTATTGAAGCAGACCGCGTTTCTTCTCTAATCCTCTATGGCCCGCCGGGAACAGGCAAGACCTCTTTAGCTCAAGTCATCGCGGCTAAAACCACGTCACGCTTTATCCGCATTAATGCCGTTACGTCAGGCGTTAAAGAGATTCGCGAGATCACTTTGCAGGCTGCGGATGACCTTCACCTTTACGGGAAACGTACCTTAGTTTTCTGCGATGAAGTTCACCGCTTTAATAAAGGGCAGCAAGACGCACTCCTTCCTGCTGTCGAAAACGGCACCATAACCTTTATCGGAGCGACAACGGAAAACCCCTTTTTTGAACTTAATTCCGCGCTCCTTAGCCGTTCAACTCTTTTCCGTTTTGAACTTCTCATTCCTTCCGAAATCCGCCTGGGACTTGATAACGCCTTAAAAGATACTGTGCGCGGCCTGGGCAGCTATCAAGTAGAGATTACCCCTGAAGCTGGGGAACACTGGATCAATTTTGCCAACGGAGATCTGCGGCGCGCTCTTAACGCCTTAGAGTTAGCCGTACTCACCACCCCGCCGGAAAACGGTGTTCGCCATATTTCCCTCGAGATTGCCGAAGAATCAATTCAGCAACGGTCCATCCGCTTCGATAAAGCGGGGGATAACCACTATGACATCATTTCCGCATTTATTAAAAGTATGCGCGGCTCAGACCCTGATGCCGCGCTCTACTGGTTAGCCATTTTATTGGAGGCCGGCGAAGACCCCCGTTTCATCGTACGCCGGATTATTGTCCATGCATCCGAGGATGTCGGCCTTGCTGACCCGGCAGTCATGCTTCAGGCTCATGCTGCCGCCAATGCGCTCGAATGGCTTGGCCTACCTGAAGCACGCATCCCCATAGCTCAAGCTGTTCTTGCCATTGCTACCGCTCCAAAAAGCAACAGCACCGTTGCGGGCATTGACCGCGCTCTTGCTTATGTTAAAAAACATCCAACCGGGGAAGTACCCGCTCATCTTAAAGATCACAGCTACCCCGGTGCTGATATGTTAGGGCACGGGCAGGGGTATCTCTACCCGCACGCCTACCCCAACCACAGAGTCGAACAAACCTACCTCCCCCCAAACGTCCAAGGTCAAACTTTTTACATCCCTTCGGGAATGGGGCAAGAACGATAACGAGCACTCTCTCCAAAGCGGCAAAAATCTTCAGAATGCAAAAGAACCACGTTAGGTGTGGTTCTGTGCGGCTAATTTGACCTGGCAAAAAGCGTATCTGTTCACTTGGAAATTAGAAATGTGCATTGAGCATATTAATCAGATCCTGTTTTCCACGGAAACCAACGATTTTGTCAACCATCTTGCCCCCTTTAAAAAGCCCAAGAGTAGGTATACTCATCACTTGATATTGCTGCGCTATCAGGCTATTTTCGTCAACGTTAAGTTTTCCAATGACCATTTGACCGAGATACTCGTCAGCAAGTTCTTCGACTATGGGAGCTACCATGCGGCAAGGACTACACCATGAAGCCCAAAAATCTACCAACACCAATTGCTCTGACTTCAGAACATCCGACTCGAAGTTTGCAGTAGTAAAGATTTTTACATTTGTATCTGCCATAATAAATTCCTCCTAATTAGTCGAATATCTCACTTCTCACTTAATAAATTTGGTTAGCACTCCGACCAGCTCTTCAATCGCGGCTTCCTGGTCACTGCTTTCAACTGCCTTTCGGATACATCCCCGTGAATGGTGTTCGAAGACTATTGTACCAACTCGGTTAATCGCGGCTCGGACTGCGGCTACTTGTATTAACACGTCAACGCAATACTTGTCTTCGTTAACCATACGTTGAATTCCTTTGACTTGGCCTTCTATTTTATGGAGCCTGCGAATGAGATCTTCTTTAGATCCTGAATAAGGGGTTGAATTTGACATGCTGCGCATTCCTCCGATACCCTAAGGGGGTAATTATGCTGATATTATAGCTAATAATCCCCTCTTCTGTCAAACAGTTCCGAAAAAATATATGAAATAAATTAAGCGAATAGCAATGGAACGTATGCGAACACGATAGTCTCCAGTGGCGTTAATCTCCGGTGGAGATTAACGCCAAAAGTGCACGGCCTTTAACGAATTCTATCGCGCTGAGGATGACTATAGCCGAAGGCGCTCACCCACAACGAACACTATCGCCGTAGGATGCTTGGAAACTTCCTCCCCTAAATCGTCTTAATATGCAATTCCTTCAGCTGTATGTCCGCAACCTTCGAAGGAGCCTGAGCCATTAAATCTGAAGCGCTTTGCGTTTTTGGAAAGGCGATTACGTCTCGAATATTATCCTTTCCCGTTAAGAGCATAATCATTCTGTCAAGCCCAAAAGCGATTCCGCCGTGGGGTGGAGTTCCATATTCAAAGGCTTCCAGAAGATATCCGAATTTACCTATCGCTTCTTCCTCAGAAAATCCCAACAACGTGAAAATCTGTTCCTGAATCCCTCGCCGATGAATCCGAATACTCCCTCCTCCAAGCTCTGTGCCGTTAAGTACCATATCATACGCTTTAGCCCGAACGCTAAGCGGTTCCGTTTCTAAGAGCGGCAAATCTTCATCCATCGGCGCCGTAAATGGATGATGAATTGCGATGTAACGTTGTTGCTCCCTGTCATATTCCAAAAGCGGGAATTCGGTAATCCATAAGAAATTCAGCGCATCTTCCGGAATAAGCCCTAATCGTTTTGCCAATTCCAAACGGAGATGACCAAGAGCATCCGAGACGATCGAGTAGGTATCGGCAACAAAGAACAAGATATCACCGGTCTCGGCTCGTGTACGATCAAGCAGAGCGCTCATTTCTTGTTCTGTAAAGAATTTGGCAATGGGGGATTTTACTCCCTCCTCAGCTAAAACAATCCAAGCTAAACCTTTCGCCCGATAAGTACTGACAAACTTCCCAAGGGCATCAATCTCGCGACGCGGTAGTTCCGAACACCCTTTGGCACAGATGCATTTCACACTCCCGCCGTTAGCCACCGCATTGGCAAACACCTTGAATCCCGTCCTGCCCACCAGATCTCCCACATCAATCAGTTCCATGCCAAAGCGCGTATCCGGCTTATCCGATCCATAACGATCCATTGCTTCCTTATAGGTTAGACGAGGGAAAGGCATAGATACTTCTTTCCCAATCGTTTCTGAAAAAATCCGCACCATTAATTGTTCCATTATAGATTGGATATCTTCTACCTCCACAAAGGACATCTCCACATCAAGCTGTGTAAATTCCGGCTGACGATCCGCTCTGAGATCTTCATCCCGGAAACAACGGACAATTTGAAAATACTTCTCCATCCCTCCAACCATGAGGAGTTGCTTATAGATTTGCGGGGATTGGGGTAAGGCGTAAAATTCCCCTTGGTGGACGCGGCTTGGAACGAGATAGTCCCGAGCTCCTTCGGGTGAGGATTTGATCAGCATCGGAGTTTCGATTTCATAAAAGCCTTGACTGTCAAAGAAATTACGCATAATCTGGGTGACTTGATGCCGAATTTTAAACACAACCTGCATCTCAGGACGGCGTAAATCCAGATAACGGTATTTTAGGCGCACGGTTTCTTCCACATCAACTTGATCCACAAGATAGTAGGGCGGTGTTTTGGCTCCGTTTAAGACCTCCAAGGACTTTGCAATGACCTCAATCTCTCCCGTTGCTAAGCTTGGATTAATCATTCCCTGAGGCCGTGCGATTACTTTGCCTAAAATTGAGACTACATACTCGGAACGAAGGCTTTCTGCAAGGGCAAATCCCTCTCCTATTTTCTCTGGGTCAAAGACAACCTGAACAATACCTGAGCGATCCCGCAAATCGACAAAAATCAATCCTCCATGATCTCGACGTCGCTGAACCCAACCCAGTAAACGAACGACCTCTCCGACTTTACTTAACTCTAACTTCCCATTTTCAACCCGTTCTGAAAATATTGTCATGCCTAAACCCCTCTCCGATACATCTTGATAATTTCCTTGACGGCCGTAATGAGTGGTACCATGGTTTGTTCTCCTAAGGTTAAATCCCGAATGAGGAGCACTTTTTGCTTCAATTCTTCTTCCCCCAAAATGAGAGCATACCTGACACCTTGGCGGTCAGCCGATTTCAGCTGGGTTTTCAAACTTCGACTTAGCAGATCAATACTCACAGGTATACCTTGCGTTCTTAAGGCGCTAAGGAGCGAAAATCCCTCGATCTGGGCTTTCTCACCTAGCGCAATCAACATCGCGAACAACCTTGATTTTCCCTCAGGAAGTAAATTCTGAACCTGGAGCGCTGCTAAGACTCGCTCCAACCCCATGGCAAAACCGAAGCCGGGCGTTGGGGGGCCGCCGATTTCTTCCACCAACCCATCATACCGGCCACCCCCACAGATGGCACTCTGCGCTCCGATTTCTTCCACCATAACTTCAAAAGCTGTCTTCGTGTAATAATCCAGTCCCCGCACTAAGCGCGGATTAACTCGATAAACTACTCCGGCAGCTCCTAATAAGGCAAGCACTCTCCCAAAATGGGTACTGCAGTCCTCGCAAAGGGTATCACAAGTTGTCGGGGCTCCTATCGTAGCAGCTTGACAGTTAGGATTCTTGCAATCTAAGATGCGTAAGGGGTTGCGCTCAAACCGGTCCTGACAGTCCCTACAAAGATCGTCCCGACGTGTGGTCAAAAAATCCTGGAGTTGTGCCCGGTGCTTTGTCCGACAAACCAGACAGCCTACCGAATTAACATGGACTTCAAGCCGGTTCAGTCCGAGTCGTTGATATAAGTTCCACACTAAACTAATCCCTTCTGCGTCAACAACTGCTTGCTCTGCGCCCAACACCTCAACTCCAAATTGGTGAAACTGGCGAAAACGACCACTTTGCGGTCGTTCATAACGAAACATCGGACCAATATAGTACAACTTGACGGGTTGAGGTCGTCCGTAAAGCTTGTCCTCAACATAAGCCCGACAGACAGCAGCTGTCATTTCCGGGCGAAGGGTCATCGAACGGTCCCCTTTGTCTAAAAAGGTGTACATCTCTTTCTTGACGATGTCGGTTGTTTGTCCGACACCCCGCTGAAAAAGTTCCGTTGCTTCAAACATCGGTGTACGAATCTCTTCATACCCATATTCGCGGCAAACGTTCCGCATAGTTTCTTCAAGATATTGCCATCGTTCAACCGTTCCCGGCAGCAGATCCTGGGTCCCTTTGGGACGCTGAATCGCCATATTCCATTCCTCCCTGATCTCTGAATTTTCTTAAATGTTGGCTGATGCCAACTGAAAGTCATTCTTTCTAATAAGTATAAGTACGAAAAAAGTTCCCGTACCTTGCTTATGCAAGGGACGAGAACTTCTCGTGGTGCCACCCTAATTGACGGAATTTTTCCGCCCACTTTCCAGTCGTTAACGAGACTAGCCGCAGTGAAAAATACTCCCTTTTAGGTGTCCTACTGAGTATCTCTCAGGCTTGTTCCAGTCTGGCAAGCCCTCCCTGAAGAAAGAGTGACCCAGGATCTTTCCAAAAGGTAACATGAATATTTTACACATTGTTGTTCAAATTATCTTTTATTCTATTAAGTTAATCGGCATTTGTCAATAAATACACTGAGTCTCCCCAGGAAAACGTCAAAGTCAATGCATCTTATCAATCCTTACGCAAGCGCAGTGGAAGTGCCGGGTCATAGATTGAGTTAATCTTTATGGCAAATGAATTCTTATCCGCAATATCCTGATCAGTTACATAATGAATATCCAAGAGCCCATTTGATTTGTATCCAGTTTTAAGAAAGTTAATTTCGGATAAAGCCATACTCCAACCGTTTAACCAAACGTCAAGCTTTTGCTTTTGTTCAGATGTTCCATCAAAATGAATTAGTAAATCTATATCGCTGTTTAATCGTGCTGTGCAATTATTTGTACTGCCAAACAAATAAATACCCTTTACGGCGAGTTCTTTCATATTAATTTGAGCTGAAATCTGTTCAGCCATATAATGACGCCATTTCCAACCCTGATTTTCCTTTAAATCAATATTATCTTCGGTTTGCATTATGTCTGAATCTTGAGTCAGATTAGATATTGATATATTTTCTAGGTAGGCAACTGCGATTTCCAAGTCAGCATTCATTAGGACAATAAGTTCCTTGTTAATAAAGTTTTCTTCAACATTTATTATTTGATTCTGGTGCAAAAA